>CAXTSK010000036.1:0-18295 GCA_964246655.1 uncultured Pyrinomonadaceae bacterium | reverse complement strand
GTGTAGCGGTCGGCGCCTTCAACGGCTTGATGGTCGCGCGCTTCCGCGTGCCGCCGTTCGTGACGACGCTGGCGATGCTGACCATCTGCCGCGGCCTCGCGTTCGTCATCACCGAAGGGCGCTCGATCAGCGACCTGCCGCCGGGCTTCGGCCTCTTCGGGCGCGAACTGTTCCTGCGCATGCCCGTGCCCGTCTGGCTGATGCTGTTCGTGTTCGCCGCGGGTTGGTTCGTGCTGAAGCGGATGACGTTCGGGCGCTACGTCTACGCCGTGGGCGGCAACCGCGAGGCGGCGTTCCTGGCGGGCGTGAACATCAAGGGCGTGACGTTGCTCGTCTACGTCTTGAACGGGCTGCTGGTGGGACTGGCCGGGCTGGTGCTGGCGTCGCGCCTGGGCGCGGGCGTGCCGAACGCGGGGAACCAGTACGAGCTGGACGTGATCGCGGCGGTGGTCGTCGGCGGCACGTCTTTGAACGGTGGGCGCGGCAGCGTCATCGCGACGTTGTGGGGCGCGGTCTTCATCGGCGTGCTGAACAACGGCCTGAACCTCGCGGGCGTTGACCCGTACATGCAGCGCATCGCGCTCGGCGCCGTCATCCTGCTCGCCGTGCTCGCCGACCAGTTCAACAAGACGCGCGGTCAGGTCATCGCGTGAGGCTTGGCTTTGTTGCCCGCTTAGTTGAACTTTCCCTCCATAGACTCAAGCAACATTTGAATTAGGGGGCAGGCATGACATCAGATTTCATCGCGGAACACTTCAATACGAACCGTGAGGTGGTCGCGCGAAGCGTGGAGGCTTTGCGCGAGCCCGCGGCCGAGGTCGCGCGCGCGTTGGTGGCGGCGCTGGAAGCGGGGCATAAGGTCGTCGCGTTCGGCAACGGCGGGAGCGCGGCTCAGGCGAGCCACCTCGTCACCGAACTGCTCGGCCGCTTCAAGATGACGCGCCAGCCGTTCCCGGCCATCGCGCTCACCAGCGACGCGGGCACGGTGACGTGCATCACGAACGACTTCAGCTACGAAGTTTTATTCGAACGTCAGGTCGAGGCGCTCGCGCAGCCCGGGGACATCGCCTTCGGCTTCACGACCAGCGGCCGCTCGGAGAACGTGCGTCGCGGGCTCTTGAAGGCGAAAGAGAAGGGCGCGGTGACCGTCGCCGTGACGGGTTCGGCCGGGTTAGTCGGCGGGACTGCCGACCACGTCCTCGCCGTGCCGAGCGACGTGACGGCGCACGTGCAGGAAGTGCACCTGATGCTGCTCCACGTCTGGTGCATCCACGTTGACGAGAAGCTGGGCCGCGCCGAAGGCTGAAGAGGAGAGGTGACACGGCGGATGTCACGCGACTCGGATAAGCGGGAAGGCTTCGACCGCAGGCAGTTCATCGCGGCGGGGGCGACGGCGGTCGGCGGTCTCGCCGCGGCGGGACTGCCCGTGTTCGGCGCTCAGGGCAATCCTCAAAAGCGCGTGCTGCACGTCATGGGCTACTCGCACATCGACGCGGCGTGGCTGTGGCCCTGGCGCGACGGCTCGAACCTCGCGCTGACGACCTTCCGCAGCGCGCTCGACCGCATGAAGGAGACGCCCGACTTCCGCTACACGCACTCCTCCTCACATCACTACGCCTGGGTCGAACGCGCCGACCCGAAGATGTTCGAGGAGGTCAGACAAAGAATTAAAGAAGGGCGTTGGGAGGTCGTCGGCGGCTGGCCCGTCGAGCCCGACTGCAACGTCCCCGCGGCCGAGAGCTTCGTGCGCCACAGCCTCTACGGCAAGGACTACTTCCGGCGCGCGCTGGGCGTGGACGTGAACATCGGCTTCAACCCCGACGCGTTCGGCCACGCCGCGGGCCTGCCGACGTTGCTCCGCGGCGCGGGCTTCAAATACTACGTCTTCATGCGGCCGCAGGAGAACGAGATGAGGCTGCCGCTCCTCTTCTGGTGGGAGGGGCCGGACGGCTCGCGCCTGCTGACGCTGCGCATCCGCCGCGGCTACAGCATGAACGCCGAGCGCGTCGGCGACGGCGCGCAGAACAACTTCGCGCCCGGCTTCGACGCCGCCGCATACTTCCTCGGCGTCGGCGACGACACCGATATCGCCAAGCACTCGGCAACCTTCAGCGTCACCGACGTCGGCGGCGGCGCGACGAAGGAACAGATCAGAAGGGTCATCGAGCAGCGCGCGGACGCGACGCTGCCCGAGTTGCGCTTCTCGACCGTGGCCGACTTCTTCGCGGTGGTCGAAAAGTCTCCCGCCTTCGCAGACCTGCCGGTCATCAGAGGAGAGCTTCAGCACCACTCGCGCGGCTGCTACTCCGCGTACGGCGAGGGCAAGCAGCAGAACCGACGCGCCGAGCGTCTGCTGGTTCAGGCCGAGACGCTCTCGGTCGCCGCCGCCTTGCAGCACGGTCACGTGTACCCGGGGCAGGAATATCGAGCCGCGTGGGAGAAGGTTCTCTTCAACCAGTTCCACGACCTGCTCGCCGGCACGGCCTTACAGAAAGCTTACGAGGAGTCGCGCGACCAGCTCGGCTACGCCTCCGACACGGCGCACACGAACCGCGTCGAGGCGCTCGAATCGTTGGCGCGGCGCGTGGACACGCGCGCGGTCAAAGAGGGCGCGGTCTTCGTCTTCAACCCTTTGCCCTGGCCGCGCAAGTGCTTTGTCGAGTACTACACGGAGCGGAACCCGGCGACGAACCCCTGGGTGCCTCTGCCCGCGGGCGTCGTCCCCATCACGCACATGGAGACGGCGGGCGGCGAGAAGGTCGCCATCCAGTGGCGACCCTCCGACAGCATGACGCAGGTCTACCCGCGCGTCTCGGCCGTGTTGGACTTGCCCGCCTGCGGCTACAAGGTGCTCGAACTCGTCCACGGCACGCCGCCCGACACCTCGGCGCCTTACCCGGAGACGTTCACGATTAATGATAGCGGCTTCGGCATCTCTTCCCTGAAGTCGCAGGACGGGAAGGAGCTGTTGGCGGCGCCGGTCGGCCTCGTCGTCATCAGCGACCCGAGCGACACATGGGGGCACGGGGTCGTCAAGTTTCGTCAGGAGATGGGCCGTCCGCAGTTCGTCTCGGGGCGGCAGATTGAGGACGGCCCCGTCACACGTATCACGCGTCACCGCGCGCGCTGGAACAGGTCTGAGATAGTGATGGACGTGGCGCAGTTCAAGGCGCTCGACCTTGTAGAGCTGCGCTTCCATATCGACTGGCACGAGCGCGAGCAGATGTTGAAGCTCGAAGTGCCGACGGCCCTCTCTTCAACGCGCGTCTACGCGAAGGTCGCGGGTGCCATCGTCGAGCGCGAGCCGAACGGCGGCGAGGAGACTTATCAAGACTGGATCGCCGTGCAGGGCAGGGTAGGTAATGAGGAGTATACGGTCGGGCTCCTCAACAACCAGACCTACTCGTACGACTGTTTCGCGGGGCTGCTGCGGACGGTGCTCATCCGCTCGGCGCCGTTCGCGCGACACGACCCTTTCCAGGTGCCGCACGACGACGCGGGCGCGTGGCAGGATCAGGGGCGGCAGGAGCGCCGCTTCTGGCTCGTGCGCGGGAAGGGGACTTTCTCTGCGCTCGAACTCGACCGGCTGGCCGAGGAGGCGCAGACGCCCGCCGAGTACGTGATGGACTCGGCGCACGAAGGGACGGAGCCGCGCGAGCGCTCCTTCTTCCGCCTCTCGCCGGGCACGTTGACGGTGCTCGCCTTGAAGCGCGCCGAGCGCGGCCAGGGCTTCGTCGTCCGCGTGCAGGAGCGCGCGGGACGTGCGACCGAGTTCGCGCTTGAGAGCGCCGCGCTCGGCGTGAATCATCGCGCGCAGATAAAGCCGTGGGAGATTAAGACGCTGCTGATAGAAGTCGGCGTGTCGGGTCGTCGCGCGCAGGTGAGAGAGGTTAACTTGCTTGAGGTTTAAGCCGTTCGTCTGGTTCCTGCTCGCGTGTCTGCTCGCGGCGCTCGTCGCGACGGCGGGCACCTCTTCGTCGGCGTCGTCGAAGAGGTCATCCGCGCGGCGCGCGGAGGTCGTGGAGTTGCAGCCGTTGGCGGCGCAGGCGCGGCGCGTGGCGGAAGCTTTGGAGTTGTTGGGCGAGCCTCTGAGCGTGGACGACAGGCGCGCGTTGGAGCTTGCCGTAGAAGATAAGGACGAGGCGCGCGGCGCGGCGTCGATTGAAAAGGTGCTCGACCGCAGGGCTCTCGTCCACGTCGCCATCAGCCCCGAGAGCCGCGTCAGCGTGACGCGCGGCGCGGCGCGGGCGCAACTCGTCGAGCAGGGCTGGCGCGTCTTCCTCGTCAAGGTGCGCAACGACGCGGGCGTGACGGCGCAACTCCGGGCCACGAGCCCACAGGCGCTTCCCGTCTACGCGCGCGGCATCTCGGACATCCCCGGCGGCTTCAGCCTTGACCCGCGCCCCACACAGAAGATCACGCCCGGCGACATCGCCGACCGCTGGCTCGAACTCTCGATGTTCGACAAGCCGCCGCTCGAAGCGAAGCTCTCCGGGCTCGCGCTCGAATACCGCGTCGTCCAACTTCACAGCCGCGACCGCGGCCGTCGCGAGGCGCGGCTCGGCTTCGACGTGGGCCAGGGCTCGCAGGACGTAGGCTTTCGCAACGACGTGCCCATCCTCTTCGAATGCCTGCCGTCGAAGGACGTGACCCTGCGCGTGCTCGACGAGCGCGGACGGCCGACCACGGCCTCCTTCGTCATACGCGACCCGCAGGGCCGCCAGTACCCCGCGAAGACCAAGCGGCTCGCACCCGACTTCTCCTTCCACCCGCAGGTCTACCGCGCCGATGGCGAGAAGGTTCGACTGCCCGCCGGGTCGTACGCCGTCGAGTTCACGCGCGGCCCCGAGTACGTCAAACAGCGCGAGACCTTAAACGTCGGCGCGACGCAGAAGCCCGAGCAGTGGAGTTTCAAACTCAAGCGCTGGATTGACCCGGCGAGCGTGGGCTGGTACTCGGGCGATCATCACATACACGCCGCGGGCTGCTCGCACTACGAGGCGCCGACGCAGGGCGTGCTCCCGAAGGACATGATCCGGCACATCGTCGGCGAGGGCTTGAACGTCGGCGACGTGCTGACGTGGGGGCCTTGCTACTACTACCAGAAGCAATTCTTCGAAGCGAAGGTCAACCCCCTCTCCACGAAAGAGAACCTCATGCGCTACGACGTGGAGGTCTCGGGCTTCCCTTCGAGCTTCAACGGTCACCTCACACTGCTCGGCCTCAAAGACCAGGACTACCCCGGCGCAGAGACCATCGAGCAGTGGCCGAGTTGGGACTTGCCGATTCTCAAGTGGGCGAAGGCGCAGCGCGCGGCCGTCGGCTTCGCGCACTCTGGCTGGGGGCTTGAGGTCAGGACGCGGGAACTGCCGAACTACGAGATGCCCAAGTTCGACGGCATCGGGGCGAACGAGTACGTCGTGGACGTGACGCACGACGCCGTCGATTTCATCTCGGCCGCGGACACGCCCGCCGTGTGGGAGCTGAACGTCTGGTATCACACGCTCAACAGCGGCTTCCGCACGCGCATCGCGGGCGAGACGGACTTCCCATGCATCTACGGCGAACGCGTCGGCATGGGCCGCTCCTACGTGCAGTTGGGCGGTATGCTCGACTACGACGCGTGGGTGAAGGGCTTGCGCGAGGGGCGCTCGTACGTCTCCGACGGGAAGAGTCATTTGCTCGACTTCAAGATTGACGGACTGGCCGTCGGCACTCAGGGAAGTGAGTTGAAGCTCGACGCGCCGCGGCGCGTGCGCGTCACGGCGCGCGTGGCGGCGCTGCTCGGCGAGCAGCCGGACGAGGCGGTGCGCGGCCGACGCCACGACCAGACTCCGTATTGGGATTTGGAGCGCGCGCGCATCGGCAACACGCGCGAGGTGCCGCTCGAAGTCGTCGTCAACGGCCGCCCCGTTCTGAGCAGGAACATCGTGGCCGACGGCTCTTTGCAGAGCGTCGCCTTCGAAGTCAACGTCGAGCGCAGCTCCTGGGTCGCGCTCCGCATCCTGCCCTCCTCGCACACGAACCCGATCTTCGTCGTCGTCGGAGGTAAGCCCGTCCGCGCCTCGCGCCGCAGCGCCGAGTGGTGCCTCAAGGCCGTTGACCAATGCTGGAGCCAGAAGGCGCCACAGATTTCCGAGCGCGAGCGCGCCGAAGCCGAGCGCGCCTACGAGCACGCCCGCCGCGTCTATCGCAGGATCGTCGAGGAGTGCGAGGTGGATTGAAGAAGAGTAGACAGTAGCCGGTAGGCAGTAGTCAGTAGAAGACACTTTTCGGTTCCGAACCCGCCGATTGTCGTGCTCGACCCACACAAAGCGGAGCCTACTGACTACTGTCTACCGGCTACTGTCTACTTTTTTATACGGGCGATGTGACAGGCGAAAGTTCGAATGTAAAGTTTCACTTTTCCCTTGATATGTGTCCGCTCCGTCTGTAGTATCGCGCCTACTTTGGCGGGGAGGCCAACAATCTCTCGCCAACGACCGTTTGGGGACAGCGGTCAAAACTAATTAACATCCTAAGCATCGGCCACTTCTTTTCCCGTTCTATCTCAGGAGGAACTATGAAACGTAGTCTTCGTTGGCGTGTGCCGACGCTGGTTCTCTGTGTGCTGCTGGCGTCTCTGACCTGTCCGGGTCAGGAGTCGCGCGCCACTTTGACGGGCCGCGTCAGCGACCCGAACGGGGCGGCCGTCCCCGGCGCGACCGTCAGCGTGACCAACCAGCAGACGAGCCTGACCGACACCGCCACCACCAACGACGAGGGCAACTACACCGTGCCCTTCCTGCTCCCCGGCCGCTACACCGTCAAGGTCGAGGCGCAAGGGTTCAAGGCGGCCGAGAGCAACGCCGTCGAGCTGCACACGGCCGACAAGGCGACCTTCGACGTGACGCTCGAAGTCGGCGGCGTCGGCGAGGTCGTCAACGTCAACGCCGAGGCACCGCTGCTTGAGCCCGACACCGCCTCGCGCGGCCAGGTCATCGAGCGCGAGCGCGTCGCCGAGCTTCCCCTCGTCGGCCGCAACCCTTTGAACCTGGCGACGCTCGCCCCGGGCGTCACCTTCAACGGCAACATCGCGTTCCAGCGCCCGTTCGACAACGGCGACAACGTCAACTTCTCGATCAACGGCGGCATCAACCGCCACAACGACTTCCTGCTCGACGGCACGCCGAACAACTCCATCACGGACGCCAACGCCAGCCGCACCGTGAGCAGCAACAACATCGCCTTCGTGCCGTCGGCCGAGGCGACCGAGGAGTTCAAGATTCAGACGAACTCCTACGACGCGCAGTTCGGCCGCACGGGCGGCGGCACCGTCAACATCACGATCAAGTCGGGCGGGCGCGAATTCCACGGCTCGCTCTACGAGTTCGCGCGCCGCTACCAGCTCAACGCGAACCGCTTCTCGAACAACGCGCGCGGCCAGCAGTTGACCGGCCCCTGCGCCGGGCAGGAGGCCAGCCCGCGCTTCCTCCGCGACCCGCTCACCTGCGCCAACCTCGGCGGCAACAAGATCGACCAGTACGGCGGCGTCATCTCCGGCCCCGTGCTCCTCCCGCGCTTCGGCGAGGGCGGCAAGGTCTTCGCCAACGGCCGCGAGAAGACCTTCTTCCTCTTCAACTACGAGGGCTACAAGGAGCTGACCCCGGTCGCGGGCTTCACGACGGTGCCGACGCTGCTCGAACGTCAGGGCGACTTCTCGCAGTCGGGCATCACCATCTTCGACCCGCTGACGACGACCTGTAACGGCGCGGGCGTCTGCACGCGCAGCGCGTTCCCCGGCAACGTCATCCCGGCCAACCGCATCAACGTCGTCGGCCGCAACATCATCAACAGCTTCCCGCTGCCGAACACGGGCTCGGCCACGCAGCGCTCGAACAACCTCTTCGTCACCAACGACGCCTTCGGCACCGACGACTTCCACTCGTGGGTCGCGCGCGTCGATCACCGCGTGAGCGACCGGCAGAGCTTCTTCGTCCGCTTCGTCGAGAACCGCCGCGACCAGTTCCAGATCAGCGACGCGAACCTGCGGACGGGGCTCGGCGTGGACGAGCAGGGGCCACTCGTGCGTAAGAACTACGGCGTGGTCGTTGACTCGACGACGACGCTGTCGCCGACCACGGTCTTTAACGTCCGGCTCGGCTTCACGCGCTTCCTCCAGGCGGCCTTCCGCCAGCGCGCCTCGCCGTTCGACGCGACGAGCATCGGCTTCTCGCCGGCCTTCGCGGCGGCGCGCCCGGTCTCCATCGTGCCGCGCATCACCTTCAACGACCCGGCCATCGGCATCCCCGAGTTCGGCTCGCGCAACCCGAACTCGAACATCACGAACACGTGGAGCGTGCCGGCCTACCTGACGCACTTCACCGGCAACCACACCTTCAAGTTCGGCGGCGAGTACCGGCGCTTCCAGATCAACCAGTCGGGCGGCTCGTTCAACTTCGGCGGCGGCGTCTTCTGCTTCAACGGGCAGTTCACGGCCGCGAACCCGAACAACATCCGCGGCGGCGGCGGCGGCGCGGCCTTCGCCGACCTGCTGCTCGGCGCCCCGGCGGCCAACCTCAACCTCCAGTGCAACGGCAACGGCGGCGTCTCGCAGCTTGAGAACGTCTCGCCGACCACCTTCGAGTGGGGCTACTACGCGGGCTATGTTCAAGACGACTGGAAGGTGACGCCGAAGCTCACGCTCAACCTCGGCTTCCGCTACGACTACGAGGCGCCGCCGCGGGAGCGCTTCAACCGGCAGAACCGCGGCTTCGCCTTCGACCAGGCGAGCCCGCTCGCCGCGGCCGTGCGTAACTCCAACGCGGCGAACTGCCCGGCCTGCGCCAACCTGACGGGCGGCCTCCTCTTCGCAGGCGTCGGCGGCAGCGACGAGGGCGCCTTCGACCCCGACCGCGACAACTTCCAGCCGCGCATCGGCGTGGCCTACCAGTGGAACGAGAAGACCGTGCTGCGCGGCGGCTACGGCCTCTTCTACTTCCCCTCGGCCGAGTACGGCGGCGCCACCGGCTTCAGCATCATCACGCCGTTCAGCGGCACGCTCACCGGCGGCGGCGCCAACCAGTTCATCCCGCGCGCCGACGCCCTGAACAATCCGTTCCCCGCGGGGCTGACGCAGCCGACGGGCTCTTCGCTCGGGCTGGGGACGGCGCTCGGCAGCGCCCTGACGTTCACCAACCCCGAGCGCGACATTCCGCGCATCCACCAGTTCTCGGCGGGCATCCAGCGCGAGCTTCCGGCCCGCATCAAGCTCGACGTGTCCTACGTCGGCAGCCGCAGCGAAGGCATCCTGACCGGCGACGCGCAGGGGCAGGGCGGGCGCAACGTCAACGTGCTCTCGGCCGCGCAGCTCGCGCAGGCGCGCGCCGACTCGACTTTCCTGACGACGAGCGTCGCGAACCCGTTCGCCGGGCTCATCCCGAACAACCCGACGCTCAACGCGGCGAATATCGCGCGCAGCCAACTCCTGCTCCCGTTCCCGCAGTTCGGCGCCGTCACGCTCAACGGCGAGAACGTCGGCAAGCTCTGGTACAACTCGCTCCAGGCGACGGCGGAGAAGCGCCTGAGCCGCGGCCTCGTCGGCGTCATCTCCTACACCTTCTCGAAGAACATCGGCGCGCTCGGCTTCCTCAACGACCAGGACGCCGAGCCGGCCCGCTCGGTCGTCAACTTCGACAGCCCGCACGTCTTCGTAGCGAGCGGCGTCTACCAGCTCCCGTTCGGGCGCGGCCAGCGCTTCTTCCACGACGCGGGCAAGGCCGCGAACCTGCTCGTCGGTGGCTTCGAGTACAACGTCATCGGCAGCTACCGCTCGGGCGTGCCCATCGACCTGCCGGGCAACGTCGATCTCATCGCCGACCCGCGGCTCGACGACCCGCAGCTCAGCGTCCAGACCGTGCCCGGCACGACGGCGACCTACTTCAACAACTGCGTGCGCCAGCTCAACGGCACGAGCTTCCAGTTCGTGACCAACAACGCGGGCGCGCGCGTGCAGCAGACCTGCTCGAACCCGGCCTTCGCGATCCGCGCCGCCAACACGCTGCGCACGATCCCGTTCCGGCTCGGCAACCTGCGCCAGCCCTCGGCGTGGCAGTTCGACATGTCGCTCAACAAGTCGTTCGTCTTCACCGAGAGCATGCGCTTCCAGTTCCGTGCGGAAGCCTTCAACGTCTTCAACACGCCGCTCTTCGGCAGCCCCGACACGAACGCGACGGGGCAGAACTTCGGCGTGCTCAACCCCAACAACGGCCAGCGCAACAACGCGCGCCAGATCCAGCTCGGCTTCAAGTTCATCTTCTAAAGACGGCTTGAGCCCGAAATGCGAAGGCCCCTTCCGCCGATGGAAGGGGCCTTTCACATTTCAGGTCAGTACCACCTGCGGTAGCGGATGGTACTGACCTTATCTCCTTGAGATGATTTTGACCTCGTGCTCGCCCTCACGCGCGCCGAAGCTCGCGCGCGGCACGCGCAGCAGCCCCCAGGCGTAGGTGTATGCGGAGGGCGGGAGCCTCCGCCCGTCCACCTCTACCCGCGCGGGCGGGCCGAAGAGCCCCGCGCCGAAGTCGCCCGCCTCGCGCAGCCTGACGACGGTCACGCCGCGCCCCTCCTGCCTCACAGAGACGACGCCCGCCGGGCCGAGGTACTTGTCGAGCAGCCCGAAGACCGAAACCCCGCCGCGCGCCGACACGAGCGTGAAGAGTTCGAAGCCCGTCTCGCCCAACTCGAAGGGGAGCGACATCCCTCGCGTGATGATGCGCACGGTCGGGTTGCCCGCCTTGTAGATGGTGATGCCGGACTGCGTCTCTTCCGCGGGCAGTTCGGCGTCGCCCGCGCGGAGCGAGCCCGTGACGCGCGCCGCCGTCTTGTTGACGTTGAAGGCCGCGACCACCCCGGCCGTATAGCCCGGCCGCGTCACGCGCGCGAAGAGCTTCAGAGGGGCGGCCTCAATCGAAGGGTCGTCGAGCAGGAGGTCGCGCGTCACCTGCGCGGGCTCGTCGGCCATGAGCAAACGGCCGTCGGAGAAGGCGAGTCTCTTCAGAATCTCGGGCCGCTCCTGGCCCGCCTCGTCGGTGAAGTAGACGGGGCCGCCGCTCACCGCGCGCGCGACGGCGTGGTATTCGGCCGCCGGGTCGTGCGACTGGAACATGTCCCAGTCGGGGTAGGCGAAGTTCGAAATCCAGAAGGCGTTGTACGCGTTTTGGAAGACGTGGTCTTTCGGGTTGTGCTTCAGCTCGGGCTGGTAGTCGTCGCTTGAGCGCGCGACGTTCGAGAGTCGCCAGTTGTACGCGTTCTCAAGCGACATCTCCATGCAGTTGATGAGGCCGAGCCCTTCGCCGCCTTGCGCGCCGCCGAAGAACTTCCCGGCCGCCGCTTGCAGGTTGCGGTGCGCGCCGCCGCCGGAGTCGAAGAGCGGCATCAGCCCGTCGGTGAACTTGACGTTGTTACCCTGCCCGTCAACCTTCACGAAGTCGTAGCCCCAAGCCTTCAGCTTCCCGTACCAGTCCTCGTAAAAGCTCTCGCTGCGCCCCTCGCGCGGGTCGGGCAGGAGCTTGCCTTCGAGCCCCTTGAACATCCCGTGCCCGCGCGCCGCCTCCGAGTCCGGCTCGACTCCGTTCCAGTAGCCTTGGAACGTATGCCACACGCCGACGTGCGGCACCTTGTACTCTTCGCGCAGGCGGCGCGCGAGCGCGGCCATCCCGCCGGGGAACTTCGACGAGTCGGCGTCGAAGGCCGTGAGCTTCTGGTCTCTGACGGAGAGCCAGCCGTCGTCAACCAACACGAAGCCGAATGGAATCTGCTTCTCGCGCATCGAGCGGACGCTCGCTACAACCTTGTCGGCCGTCACCGTTTGGCCGTAGGCGTTCCACGAACACCAGCCGAGCTGTTTGAAGACTTCCGGGTATGGCTTCTGCCAGCGCAGGCGTCCGTACTGTTCGGTCGCGGCGAAGGCCGTCTCGTAGACCTCGCGCGGGAGCTTGTAAGGGTCTGTGCCCGCGGCGTAGGCGAAGAGCGGCACGCGGCGCGGCGCGAAGTCAGGGTCGTAGCTCGAAGCGGTGACGCGGAACTCCGGCCGCCACTCGATCTCCGAGACGCCGACCTCGCCCAACATCCCGCCGCCCGCGAGCGGGACGAGAAGGTGATACTCCTCCCCTTCGGTCTGACGCCACAGCATGAGCTGGTTGGCGGGGCCTAAGAATCTGTAGTCGGAGAAGAAGACCGGCGCCGTCCAGTAGATTTTGAAGCGCTTCGTCGCCATCCCGCGCGCGAAGCGGTCGAGGCTTGAGACGAGCTGCACGCCCTCGCGCGGCGCCAGCGCCGGCCCTTCGTAATCGAGCCACGCGACGAGCACGCCCGAGTTCCGATAGCGACGCACTTCGAGCGTCGCGGCCTTCACCCCGCGCGCGTCCCCGTTCGGCTTCAGGCGGAAGCGCTGACGTTCAAAAGCACCCGCCGCGTCCGAGCCCTCGTCCTGCCCGGCCGCCTCCAACTCGCCCGAAACGGCCGCGCCGTCCGCGAGCCTCAGCCTCATCCGCATCAACGTCAACACGAGCCCCTGCCCGCGCCTCAGCTGCAACTGCCCGCGGTTGAGCACGACGCCCGACTGCCCGTCCGTCTGAGCACAGACCGCGACGCACGCAGCCGTCAAGAAGAGCGCAAGGAGCACGATTCGTTTACGCATGTTCAGCGTGCCTCCTTCTCCATGCCTTCGTTGAACGAAGGCGGGGCGGCCGAAGGGGAGGTTGCCCAACGCCTGTTCGGCTCGGGGCCGAGGGTGAAGGCAATCACGCCGCCGCGCGCGATTGATTCGTAAGGCATCCAGGTGCTCTCGTGCGGACGGCCGTTCAGGTGCAGCTCTTGCACGTAGGGGCTCTTCGCGTCGGCGCCGCGACCCTTAATCGACAGAACCCGTCCGCCCTTTAAACGGATGTCGATCTCGGGGAAGACGGGGCTGTTGATGGAGAAGCCGCCGACGCCCGGGATGACGGGATACAGACCGATTGACGCGAAGACGACCCACGAGGAGGTCGCGCCGAGGTCGTCGTTGCCGGGGATGCCGCCGGGGTCGGGCGTGAACAACTCGGTCAGCACGCGCCGCGTCGTGGTCTGCGTCTTCCAGGGCCAGCCGACGTAGTTGTAAATCCAGGGCACGGGGAAGACCGGCTCGTTACCGATGAAGAAGTAGGGGCGGTCGGGGCCTGCGTTCAGCTCCTTGAAGAAGCTGTCGAGGCGCGCGACGACGGCCTCGTTCCCGCCGATGCGGTCGATGACGGCGCGCAGGTTGTGCGGGATCATCCAGGTGTACTGCGTAGCGTTCCCCTCGACGTAAGACTTGTGGCTCTCGGGCCGCCAGGGCAGCTCCGGCTTGTAGAGCATGGCCTTGAAGTCGAAGCCCGGCAGCCACGAGCCGTCGGCCCAGCGGCCGCGGATGTAGCGCGTCGAGGGGTCGAACAGCCGCGTCCAGAGCTGCGCGCGGCGCATCATCTCGGCGTACGTCTTTTCGTCGCCGTGCGCGCGTGCGAACTGCGCGAGTGCGAAGTCGGCGGTCTCGTATTCGAGCGCCACCGACGGCGAGCCGCGCAGACCCTTCTGCTCCATCGGGACGTAGCCGTGCTTGAGGAAGTCCGCGAGCCCCGGCCTGACGGGGTAAGTCTTCGACTTGGCCTCGGGGTCGGTCGCGCCGTGCAGCATCACTCTCAACGCCGCGCGCGTGTCGAAGTCGCGCGCGCCGAAGGCCCAGGTGCTCGCGATGATCGGCACCGCGGGGTCGCCGTACATCGCGCCGCTCTCGTCGTTGGCGACGGGCCACTTCGGCAGACCGCCGCCGCCCTGCTCCGCGTCGTTGACGAGCGACTGCGCCATGTCGCTCGCCTCCTGCGGAAACAGCCACGCGATCAGCGGCGACTCCGAGCGGTAGATGTCCCACCCGGAGAAGTTCGTGTACTGCGTGTGACCGGGCGCGCTGTGGATACCGTCGTCGAAGCCGACGTACTGGCCGTTCGCGTCGCTGAAGATGTTCGGGTGCAGCAGCGTGTGGTAGAGCGCGGTGTAGAAAACTTTCTTCTCGGCCGAAGTGCCGCCGCGCACCGCGATGCGCCCGAGCGCGTCGTTCCAGCGCGCGGCGGCGCGGCGGCGCACCTCCTCGAAACTGCGGCGCGGGTTCTCGGCCCGCAGATTCCGGCGCGCGTTCTGCATGTTCACGTAAGAGAGGCCGATGCTCACCTGCACGCCCGCGGTCGGAGAGGTGTCGAACGAGACGAACGCGCCGGTCTGTGCGCCCGCGACCGTGCGCCCGCCGTGCGCGACCTCCGCGTCCTTCCAAGTGCCCGTCGCCTTGAACGGCCGGTCGAACTCGGCGACGAAGTAGAGCCTGTACTTGTTGCGCGCGCCGCAGAAATTTCCGCTCGTGACCGAGCCGCTCAAGCGGCGGTCGCCCTCGATCCTCGCCCCCGTCTCCGTCACGCCCGAGCCGTTGCGCCCGAGGTTGAAGAGCAGCGTCGCGTCACTCCCCGCGGGGAAGGTGAAGATGCCGTGCCCCGTGCGTTCGGTCACCGTCAGGCGCACGCGCACGCCCGTGTCGAGCGCGACCTCGTAGTAGCCCGGCGAAGCCTTCTCGTTCGCGTGCGAGAAGCCCGCGAGGTAGGCTTCGGGGTCTGCGGTCGGCGAACTCTTCACGCCGCCCACGACGGGCATGATGGGTGCGTCGCCAAAGACGGGGCAGCCGGGGCCGCTCAGGTGCGTGAGGCTGAAGCCCCGGATGCGTCTGTCGGCGTAGAGGTAGCTGCCGCGCTCGTCCTTGCTGAAGCCCTTCTCGGTGTCCGGGCTCCATTGGATCATGCCGAAGGGGAGCGTCGCGCCGGGGAAAGTGTTGCCGCTGCCGTTGCCGCCGAGGTAGTCGGGGAGCGGCGAGTTCGCCGTCCCGACGAAGGGGTCTACGAACCGCACGGTGTCGAACGGTCGCGCAGCGGGTGTTTGCCTCTGCCCGCGCGTCTGAGCGAAGACATTTGAACACAGAGACACGGAGACACAGAGACACAGCTTCAAGAAATAACTCAACAAGCTGTGCCTCCGTGTCTCCGTATCTCCGTGTTGAATCATTCTCGCCCCTTGCTCAAATCAGAGTTGGTACAACTCGGCGAGGGCAAGCTCCTACAGCTCGCGCGCCTCAAGGATGACGGCCTCGAAGGGCGCGAGGCTCATCTCGTTGGTGACCTTACTCTCCGTGCGGGGCAGGCTGCTGAGCGCGACGTTGTAGACGAACGGGCCGGTTCTCATCGGCGACGGCAGTTTGAACGTGCGGCGCTCGGCCGACATGTTGAGGGCGACGATGACGTGATGCCCGCGCACGGTGCGCTTGTAGGCGTAGACGTGCGGGTCGTCGTCGATGCTCGTGTAACTGCCTTCCAAGAGCGCCGGGCTGCGGCGGCGCAGCGCGATGAGCCGCCGGTAGAAGTTGAGGAGCGAGTCGGCGCCCGTCTCCTGCGCGTCCACGTTGCGCGCCTTGTAGCTCGGCGGGACGGGGAGCCACGGCTTGCCCGTCGTGAAGCCCGCGTTGGCGGTCGCGTCCCACTGCATCGGCGTGCGCTCGCCGTCGCGCCCCTTGTTGGCGGGCCAGTAGCGACGGCCGACGGGGTCGCGCACTTCGTCAACCGTCTGCGGCTCGGTCGTCGTCATGCCGATCTCCTCGCCGTAATAGAGGAATGGCGAGCCACGCAGCGTCAAAAGCATCGTCGCCGTCAGCTTCGCGATGAGGTCGTTATTTTTGCCGTCGCCGTAGCGGTCGTAGTGGCGCGGGTTGTCGTGGTTCGAGAGGACGTAGGTCGTCCAGCGTCCTTGCAAAGCCTTCTCCGACGCCTCAATGACCGAGCGGAAGACGGCGGCGTCGAGCTTCGTGCGCGCGGGCTCCATGATGAGGAAGAAGTTGAAGGGGAGGTGGACGCCGTTGTCCGAGGGGCCGTAGTAGCGCATCAGCTCCTCCCACTTCGGCACGTACGCCTCGCCGATGAGCACGCTCTCGGGGTTGACCGAGTCGTTGAAGGCGCGCAGGCGCACCATCACGTCCTGCACCTCGGGCAGGTCGCGGTTGTACTTCTTCTCCTGCAAATGCTCGCCCGTCGTCGTGCCCGGTCGGAGTTCGGGCAGCACGGGGTTGTCTCGGAGCTGCGGGTCTTCGAAGAGGTAGTTGACGGCGTCGAGGCGGAAGCCGTCCGCGCCGCGCTTGAGCCAGAAGCGGACGGTCTCGAACATGCGCCGCTCGACTTCCGGGTTGCGCCAGTTCAGCTCCGGCTGCTGTGGGTAGAAGTAGTGGTAGTAGAACTGACCCGTCTTCTCGTCCAACGTCCACGCGACGGGGCCGAACGACGACGACCAGTTGTTCGGGCGCGCGCCGTCGGGCTTAGGGTCGTGCCAGATGTACCAGTCGCGTTTAGGATTTGTTTTAGACGAGCGCGATTCCTTGAAGAAGGGGTGCTGATCTGAGGTGTGGTTGAGGACGAAGTCGATGACGACGCGAATCTTCCTCCGGTGCGCCTCTTTGATGAGGCGGTCGAAGTCTGCGAGCGTGCCGAACTGCGGGTCTACCGCTTCGTAGTCGCTCACGTCGTAGCCGAAGTCCACCTGCGGCGAAGGGTAGAAGGGCGTGATCCAGACGGCGTCCACGCCGAGCCTTGATAAGTATTCGAGCCTCGACGTGATGCCGTTCAGGTCGCCCACGCCGTCGCCGTCCGAGTCTTTAAAACTGCGCGGGTAGATTTCGTAAAAGACGGCGTGCTTCCACCAGGGCGTGCCGCCGTTGCGCGCGCGCGTCTGCGCCCCGGCGGCCTGCGGCAAGAGGAGCAGGGAGAGGAGCAGTAAGAGGGAATTTGAAATTTGAAATTTGAAATTTGAAATCTGCATTTAGGTTGTCTGTGCGGGGCGCCGTTCGCGCGCGGCCTGGCCGAGGATGACGGCGCCGTGCAGGGCGCTGTCGCCGCCGAGCGCGGCTTGCAGGATGTTGATCTGCTCGGGCAGCAGCATCCGCATGCGCGCCCGCACGCGCTCGCGCAGCGGCCCGAAGAGCTGCTCGCCCGCCTCCGAGACGCCGCCGCCGATGACGACCGCCTCCGGCGCCAGCACGTTGAAGAGGTTGCCGACGCCGACCGCGAGGTAGTGAATCATCTCGTCCCACACCTGCGAAGCTAAGGCGTCGCCCGCGCGCGCCGCCTCCGCCACGGCGCGCCCCGTGACCTCCGAGGAGCTTAAAGAAGAAAGGGAACTCGCCTCGCCCGCCGCGAGCCTTTCGCGCGCGCGCCGCGCGATGGCCGTCCCCGAGCAGAGCGCTTCGAGGCAGCCGCGCCCGCCGCACCCGCACTCGGGGCCGTCCGGCAACACCGTCATGTGCCCGACCTCGCCCGCGCCGTCGTAGACGCCGTGCACCAGCTCGCCGCGCACGATGACGCCGCCGCCGATGCCTGTGGACTGCGTGATGTAGACGAGGTGCTTGTAGCCTTGCCCCGCGCCGTGACGGTGCTCGCCGAGCGCGGCGGCGTTGGCGTCGTTGTCGAGCAGCGCGGGCGCGCTCAATCTCTCTTCGACGATCTTGACGACGGGGAACTCGTCCCAGCCGGGCAGGTTCGGCGGCGAGAGGATGAGGCCGCGCTTGCGGTCGAGCGGGCCGCCGCAGCCTATGCCCGTGGCCGCGAGTCGCGCGCCCGTGCCCCCGAGCATGCGTTCGATCTCTGCGAGCGCCTCTTCCATGATCGCGTGCGGCCCGCGCTCGCCGGTGCGCGCGGGGAAGCGCGTCTTCTCGATGACGCGACCTTCGAGGTCGGCGACGGCGAGCGCGATCTTAGTCCCGCCGATGTCGATACCGGCGACGCATTGGTCTGACAATGTCGGCTTACCCTTCAAGGAAGATGGCAGACGCTTGCGAAAGTTAGTATTCCACGTCCGCGGAGTTTGTCAACGGGCGCAACCCCGGGAGGGTTTGAGAGGACGGCGAGACTTAAAAAGACGCGTGGGCCGGCTTGTCGTTGCAAGCCGACCCACGCGTCTTTTTAGTTGTTCGGTCGCTTGATAAAGGCGCTCTGCTCAACGCTTCTGCTGCTTCATCGACGCGACGCCGGCTTCGATCTCTCCGCGCAGGTGGGGGGCGAGTTCGAGGGCGCGGCGGAAGTCGCCTTCGGCCTCCGCGTCCTTGCCCTGCGCCATGAGGGCCACGCCGCGGTTCGCGTAGGCCAGCGGCAGCAACGGGTTCAGACTCAGGGCCTTTGTGAAGTCTGAGGTCGCGCCCACTGCGTCTCCCGCCGCGAGCTTCAAC
>CAXTSK010000035.1:16581-18524 GCA_964246655.1 uncultured Pyrinomonadaceae bacterium | reverse complement strand
CTCCGGGAGCACCTGCACCTTCCGGGTCAGGCGCTCGCAACCCGGCTGCGTCAGGCCCGCCTCGCCGGGCTTGGTGGCGAAGACTGAATCGAGCACGCCTCGCTCTTCGAGCGCGAGCAGTTCGCCGAGCGCGAACGTCTCGGAGCGGCGCGGGAAGCCGCTTACCACGATGGCGATGCCGCGAGTGCTCACGCCTCTTCCTCCTCACCGCCGAGTAGTGCGCGCATGCGCTCGAGGATGCGCGGGAGCCCGTCGAGGTCGAAGGGGACGCGCGCGACCTCGACCGGCTTGAGAGCGGCGAGCACCTTCGAGATTAAAGTCGCCGGCTTCAGGTCGTGCGGCTCGACGATGTCGAAGAGTCCCTGCGCGGCGAGCAGGCGCGCGCGGATGAGCTGCTCCTGCACCGGCTCGGCGCGCGGGACGAGGATGGCGTGGTGGCCGAAGGAGAGCAGCTCGCAGACGGTGTTGTAGCCGGCCATCGAGACGACGATGTCCGACTCGGAATAGAGCCGCGTCAAGTCGGGCTCGAAGTCCGAGAAGGTCACGTCGGCGAGGTAGCCGAAGCGTTCGAGCACGCCTGCGCGCGCGGCCGCGGACATCTGCGGGCCGAAGACGACGGTCGTCCTGAGCGCGACGTTGCGCGGCAGTGATGCCAAACCTTCGAGGTAGGTTTCGATCATCGCCGTGCCGTCGCCGCCGCCGCCCGTCGTCACGAGCACGTGCGGCGGGCCCGCCTCGCGCGTGCGCGTGGCGGTCGGCCGCTTGAGGTAGCCGCAGAAGCGCGTGATGCGCGCGACCCGTTCGGGGAAGTCGTACTCTTTTACCGTGTCGAAGATGGACTGCGAGCCGTAGACCCAGACCTCGTCGTAGAACTGCTCGATGGCCTCGAAGCTGCCGTTGCTTTGGAGGACGCGGCGCGTCCTCTCGGGCTCGTCGAGGATGTCGCGCACGCCGAGTACGAGCTTGGTCGGGAGGCGCTTGCGTCGAATCTCCCGGAGGGTGTCCGCCAGCTCGCCGTCCACGCCCGCCGGCCGCTTGTCCACTATCATCAGGTCGGGCTCGAAGCCGAGCACCGACTTCTCAAGGATGGCACTACGCGTTCGCTTGACCTCCTCCGACCAGGAGCGCAGGAAGCGCGGCTCGTAACGCTCGGCGTCCACGCGGTCGAGGCACGGCAGCTTGATGTAATCGACCCCGTCGGGGATGCGGAAGGAGTGAACCATCTGCGAGCCCGTCACCATCAGGACCGCAGCGCCGGGGTATTGCCCGCTCAGCTCCTCGGCGAGCAGGTGCGTGGGGGGTATTTTCCCAAGCCGTTTGGTAGCGTGCGTTTTGAGCTGATTCTGGGGGTTGGGGAGGCGTTCGGGGGGTTGTCGCCGCGCCGCCGGGCGGTCACGTCGGAGTGCTATGTCGGCAGGTCGCCGGACGGCCGTCCCGTTCGCGTTCGAGCGGGACGCCTCAGAGCCGTTATCGTGAGCGATTCGTCGGGCACTTCTGTTAGCCACACGCATGTCTTTGAACCCTGGACCGTATCCCTCAGTCGTCCGGCCACACCTCCGGCAGGAGCAGCGCATAACACCGCCCGGGACTTTTGTCGTCTGCACGGAATGCACGGCAGGCTGCTGACGCGGCGCGGACGGGGAGGGTGATGAGGTCGCCGGTCGAAAAGCCGGCGTGAACATCACCTGAGCGTCAAGTCAGGCCGTTCCACATAGCCCGTCTCCGAGGGGAAACAGGGGTTGTGGGAGAATATCCGTTGAGAGCCCTTTCAAAAATTTCGGAGAGCTTTACTCGGCAGAACAGTGCGCGGAGGAGTTCGGAAAATACATGGGTGCGAATTCGGGTTTCCGGGGTCGGACATGACACAGCCACAGGTCTGGGCTTCTTCCGTTGGAAGAAACTTTAATGACCGCCTCCCGGATTTCACTCTTCGCCGTGTTCTC
>CAXTSK010000035.1:7733-16554 GCA_964246655.1 uncultured Pyrinomonadaceae bacterium | reverse complement strand
ATATACTTTTCCTCTTCGCATCATATTTTTTGATTATATTCAGCCCCCCCCCCCCCCCGCAAGGGTGGCTGGCCGGACGAAGAGACCAAGCTGCGCTATGCGCAGGCGCACTGCTTTGCATACGACTTACCGGTCGGCGCATCACCTACATAAAATTCCGTGTATGGAGGGCGGAGAGCGCGCGCGCTTCGTCGGAAGTGAACCCGAGTTTGATGAGGCGGTTCACGCGGTCGGCCTCCATCTCTCGCTTGAGCGTCTGTACCTTCTCGAACCCGCCCGCGATAGCGTGCGGCTCCCACCCTCCCGCGGCGAGAAGGACGAGGGCGTCGAACACCTCCTCGTTCAACCCGGCCGTCTGCGCCAGCGCGTCGTGGCGCCGGACGGCCGCGGACGCGAGGCGGCCTCGCAAGCCGGGGTCGAGCGCGACGGCGTATTGCAGATGCCCCATGCCGAAGGCCACGTGACGCGCCTCGTCCTGCGCGGCGAGCCTGGCGACCTGCCGCGTCACAGGGTCGGGAGCGTGACGTTCGAGGAACCAGAGGAGGTTGAGGAACGTCCCCTCGCCGAGGACGGAGAGCAGGAAGGATGCGAGCGTGAAGTCGGGCTCGTCGAACAGCGTCTTCAAAGACTGCTGCCCGCCCACGGTCGAGAGGCCGAGCGCCTCTTTCCGCCGCAGTGTGGCCCGCCGCGTGAAGACCTCGACGTGCCTCGCCTCGTCGGCGACCTGAATCGCGAGGAGTTGCATGACCTCGCGGAAATGTGGGTGTATCTGCGCCAGGAACTTCGCGGGCACGAGCAGCGCGGCGGTCTCGTTCTCGATGAGGTAGGTCATCATCTGCACGACGGCCGTCTCAATCTCCGGCTCCAGGTCGAAAGGTGTGTCCCAATCTATGGCCGTGGCGGGATCCCACTGCGCCGCTACCGCCTGCTGGTAGAGGCGCGGGGCGCTGTTCGCCCAGACCTCGGCCTTCGAGTCGAGCCGGAAGTAAAACTCCGGCCCGCCGGCCTCGACGACCGCGCCGCGAGCGGCCAGCCCCCAACGCGCCGGAGGGTGTTCGACCACCGCCCGAGGCTCGCGCGAGTCCGGCGCGCCCGCCGTCTCAGCGCCTTGCCAACGCACACCGGCTGCGACGCCGCGGACGATCCAAGCCACCAGAGGCGAGCCCCCTTCCGGCAATGCCGCGTCCAACGTCTGTCTGTCGGCCTCCGGCCAGACGACTTCGTGCCCTTGGGAGCGGCACCAGCCGCGCAGGTGGACGGCGAGGTCGGGGGCGCTTCCACGGACGCCGAGCCTCTCGCCGGGCGGCAGTTCGGCCAGCGCCCTCTTGAGCAGCAGGTGCGCCCCGCGGTCGAGGCCGAGGTCTTCAATATCTATAACCGTCGATGGTGATGTTCCCGTCCGAGTCATAAAACCCCGCCTCGTCCGCCGCACGTTCCAACGCCTCGTAACCTTCGACCCGCCCCTCGCGCCAGACCTTGAGCCCTTCAAGGTCGAGGAGCGGTCGCACCTCCGGGTCTTCGTACGACATCCCGAGCAACAGCTCAAGGAAGCGCGACACGAGTCCCGAAGGCGCGTCGGCGCTGACGGTGAAGTTACAGTGGTCGTAAGGCTCCGTCTGAGTTAGAACGCGCGTTGCTCCCGCCGGGAGCGTCCCCTCGTTGACGAAGAGGAGATGGTTGCCGTCAATCATGCAAGCGGCGTCGGCGTCGCCCGCGAGCAGGGCACGGGCGGCCTCGCGCTCTCCGCCGATGTGGTCGCCGTGCTTGCCGCCGAGCAGGTCGTGGTAGACGACCTCGAAGTCTTCAAAGGGAACAAGCCCCTGCGCCCTGAAGTGCGAGAGGGGGAGGAGTGTGGCCTGCGGCGAATCAATCGCGCCGACAGCCACGCGCTTGCCGCGCAAGTCGGCGACGGACTGGACGCCGGAATCATTCCGCACGACGACGACGGAGGTCAGGTTCCGATCCGTGTCGCGCATGGCGACGGCTTCGACCTTCAGGCCGCGAGCGGCGGCGAGCCTACGGGTTCTGACCCACGCGAGCGGCGAGTTCCACGCGACGTGGAAGTGTCCCGCCAGGTGGGACTCGACCTGACGCTCGTAGTTTGAATAGAGGATGTAGTCGAAGTCGAGGCCGTGGCGCGAGAAGTAGGCTTTGAAGCCTTCCCAGATCGTCACCACCTTCGGGTCGTATGCGACCGCGCCTAAGAGAAGAGTGTCTGAATCGCTCATGACCATCTTCGCCCTTTCCCTTAACCGAAGAGGGGCAGGCCGCACACGGCCTTGCCGATGAAGTCGTAGAGCACGTCGGTCGTCGGCGCCATCACAGTCGCGGCGCGCGCGTCGCGGAAGTGGCGCTCGACGCCGACCTCCTTGCGGAAGGCCGCGCCGCCGCAGACGCGCATCGCCAGTTCCGTGACCTCGGTCGAAGCCTCGCCCGCCGCTGCCTTGACCTCAAGCACGCGCAGCATCGCGTCCTCTCTACCCGTTTCGAGCGCCGTCAGCGCGTCTCCGAGCAGCGCGCGACACATGTCCGTCTTAATGCGCATCCGCGCGAGGTAGGCGCGCACGGTCGGCAGGTCGGCGAGCGCGGCGCCGAGGTGTTCGAACTTCGTGCCGGCGACGTGCGCGGCCGCTTTGGTCGTCGCCGCCTCCATCGTCCCCAACGAGAAGCCTGCGCTCATCAGTTGGAAGTAAGGGAGCACGACGCCCATCATCACGTCGAACCCGCTGCCGTCAGCGCCGAGCATGTTTTCGCTTGGCACGACGACGCCTTCGGCCGTCACGGGGGAAGAACTGTTCCCACGCAGCCCCAGCCCGTCGAACGGCGCGGGCACGGAGAGCCCGTCCGCGTCGGCCGGAACGAGCCAGATGGTGCTCTGACCTTCGGCTTCAAGAGGGCGGCTCGACCAGACGTAAGAGTCTGCCTCCCCGGCCGAAGTGATCCAACTCTTCCGCGCGTCGAGCCGGACGCCGCCCTCAGTCTCGGTTGCCGTGCTGACGGGCGCCCAGAAGTGGCTGCGCGATCCCTGCTCCGAGAAAGCCAGCGTGGTGACGTGCTCGCCGCGCGCTATCGCCTCGCGGACTTCGCGCGGCCCGTGCGCCTCGACGACGGCCGTGCCCGAATAGTGCATGCAGAGCACCATCGCCGTCGAGGCGCAGGCCGAGGCCACGCGCTCGACGACCTGAGTCGCCGCGCGGTGCGACTCTCCGAGACCGCCCACCTCGCGGGAACTGATCAGCCCTAAAAGTCCCGCCCGCCCGAAGGCTTCGAGCGCCGCGCGTGGGAAAGCCCCTTTGCTATCCACCTCGGCGGCGGCGGGCGTCACCGTCCCCGCGACGATCTCGTCAACGCCACTCAGGTCGAACGCCTGCGCGCGCGGCTCCGCTTCACTCATGCTCTTCTCCTCCACAAAATTTCTGAAGTGCGCCGATGTTACATACGCGACCCCGAACGCGACAAGCGCGGGTCGTGCAAAGGCTATAGCATTTTTCATCCGAGTGGTTATGCCGTGAGCTTTTTAACACAGAGACACGGAGACACGGAGACACAGCTTTGAGGTTATGTACTTCAAGCTGTGCCTCCGTGTCTAATTGCTCCCGCTCAGAATGTCACGCGCGCCGCGAACTGGAAAGCGCGCGGGCCGCCGGAGCCGAAGACCCCGCCGGCGGTCGTGACCGGACGGCCGAAGCTCGACGAGCGCAGGAAGCCGGGGCTCGAAGGGTCGTTGTTGTTGTCGCGCACCAGCACGTTCGAGAAGCCCGAGTAGTTCGACTTCGAGAAGCCGAGCACGTTGGTGACGTTGAAGAGGTTGAAGGCTTCGACCATCGGCTCGACGCTCACGCGCTCGCCGAGCCGGAAAAGCTTCGAGAGGCGCAGGTCGAACGAGCTAAACCCGTCGTTAAAGCGCGCGTCGTCGCGGACGAGCGGGAGCGGCTGCCCCTGGAATCCGCCTGCGGCGTTGACCTGCCGGATGAAGTCGTTCAGCTCCGCCCCCGTGTGAAAGAGCCTGCCGCCCGCGTTGCGCTGCAACTGCGGGATGCGCTGGCCGCCGCCGGGCACGAGGATGTCCATCGGCACGCCGGACGCGAGCGTCAGGAGCGGGGCGACGCGGACGCCGCCCGGCAAATCGAGCACGCCCGCGAAGGTGAAGCGGTGGCGCTGGTCATTCGGCGTCGGGCCGTATTCGAGCTGAAGGTTGTTGGGGTTGAGCGGCCCGTTCGAGAAGGGAATCTGGTCGTCGTTCGCGTAGTTGAAAGCCTTCGAGAGCGTGTAGGAGGCGCGGAACTGTTGGCGGCGCGAGAAGCGCTTCTCGAAACTCACGAGCAGCCCGTCGTACTTCGTCTTCACGCTCGACTCAAGGTTGACGACCGCGTCGGGGCCGCCGACGACGGGGTTGAAGACCTGGCCGATGGTGCGGCCGATGATGAAGTGCGTGCCGAAGTTGTGCAGGTAGTCGGCGCGCAGCACGTAGTCGGCCCCGAACTCGCGCTGCACGCCGACGTTGAACTGTTGCACCAACGGGTTCTGCATACGGTTGTCGATGATGTTGATGCCGGAGGCGCCTGCGCCCGTGAGGATGAATCCGGTGAAAGGATTGGCGAGCGTCGGGGCGGGCGGCGGGAAGCGTCCGCAGATGGGGTCGAAGATGCACGGGTCGGGCGGCGATGGGAAGAAGAAGACGTTGCCTGCGCGCACTTCGATGGGCAGCGCGCGGCCGTCGAGCCCTCGTTCGAGCGACTGCACTTCGAGGGTGATGCGGTCGTAGTAGATGCCGTAGCCGCCGTGCAGAGAGGTGCGCCCGTCCTTCGTCGAGTAGTTGAACCCAACGCGCGGGCCGAAGTTGTTCCTGTCCCTCGCGCGCTCGCCGCGCAGGAAGGGGAGGATGAGCGGGTTGAGCTGGTCAACCCGGCTGACGTTCTTCACGTCGGTATCCAGTTCGTAGCGCAGCCCGAGGTTCAGGATGAGCCGTGGATGGACGCGCCAGTCGTCCTGTATGAAGCCCGCGAGGTAATAACTGTCGGCGTCGGGGATGACGAGCCCGCGTGTGGGGTTGCCGCTGCGGAGGGTGACGGAGAAGAGCAGGTCGTTATCGTCCACGCGCCCGTCGCCGTTGCGGTCGAAGTCGGGGAAGTCCTCGATCAGCTCGATGCGGCCTTGCTGGAAGACGCGCAGGTCGAAGTCCGAATCGACGCGCTGCACCTCGCCGCCGACGTTGAAGGTGTGGTTGCCCCTCACCAGCGTCAGCGCGTCGCCGAACTGAACGCGGCGCTGCTTCGTGCCCTGCGGGACGCGGAAGGAGGCGCCGTCCTGAATGCTCGGGAAGGTGAGCTGCGGCCCCGGCGTGACCGGCTCGATGTCGTTGAAGAAGGTGCTGTAGCTGAAGTTGAAGCTGTTCACGTCGCGTGGGCTCAGGACGCGCGTGTAGCTCGCGAGGAACGAGTGAGTGTTGTTGACGCTCGCCTGCCGCTGCGACGCAGAGCCGATGGCGCGGTCGAGCGTGCTCGCCGCCACGTCGTCTTCGCGTTGGAGCGAGTAGCGAAAGAAGAGATGGTCGCGCGCCGAAGGCTGCCAGTCCACGCGCTCCGTGCTCAGAAGGTCGTTGAGCGGGGCGTCTGCGAACGTCCGCCGGATGGAACGGCTCGCGAGGTCGCGCACCCCGACCAGCGCAGCGCCGTCCTGATTGCGGTACTCGACGGAGCCGAAGAACCACGCCTCGTCTTTCTTCAAAGGGCCGCCGAGCGTGAACGAATACTGCTCGCGGTCGAAGGGCGGCTCGTCGTTGAGCGTGCGGTCGAAGGTGGCGGGCAAACCTTGGAACAGGCTCCCGCGGTAGTAGAACGCGGCGGAGCCGTGCAACTCGTTCGAGCCGGACTTGGTGACGACGTTGATGACGGACGAGCCGGAGCGGCCGAGCTGCGCCGAGAAGCGGTTGGTGGCGATCTGGAACTCCTGCACCGCGTCCTGCGAGATGTTCTGCACCGCGCCGCCGACCACGTCGTCGTTGTTGTCGGCGCCGTCCACCGTCACGTTGCCGCCGCGGCCGAGCTGGCCCGCGGAAGAGATGACGATTGTGTTCGACTTCGTCGGGTCGAAGTTCGGCGCGGGCGCGTTGCCGGGGATGAGCAGCGCGAGTTCGAGGAAGTTGCGGCCGTTGAGCGGCAGGCTGGCGATCTCGCGCCCGTTGATGACGCCGTCAACCTTCGACGACTCCGTGTCCACCAGCGGGGCGAGGTCGGCGCCGCAGTCGAGGCAGACGACCTCCGTCTTCACGGACACGCCGAGCGCCAGGTCGGCGGTCACGCTCTGCCCGACCTGCAACCGGACGGCGGTCGTGAGCACGTCGAAGCCCTGCGCCTCGCCCCTCACCTCGTAGTCGCCGGGCGGGAGGTTCGAGAGCACGTACGCGCCCTCGTCGTTCGTCCTCGTCTCGCGCGCCGCGCGGGTCGCGACGTTGGTCGCGCGGACGGCCGCGCCGGTGACGACGGCGCCGTTCGGATCGGTGACGACGCCGCGTAACGTGGCGGCGGCCTGTTGGGCGCGGAGGTTAGGGGCGAAGATGGTTAAGAGCGCGACGCACGCCGCGATGATGAAGACATGCTTCAATTCGAAATCTCCTCGGGACAAGAGTTGAACTACCTGAACAAAGTAAAGGAGGGAAGTGCACGACCTTCGATTCGCGCGACCCGGGACTGAGTGTGTGGTGACTGACGGGCGCAAGCTAACACGAAGGGCTGTGCGTGTCATGAGACCGAAGGTGAGGCATCTTCTACAACTTTAGTTTGAGGTAGCGGGCGGGCGTGAGTTAGCCGCGTGAGAGCCGGCCGCGGCCTTTAATGATCGCGCGCAGCCACAGCGCGCCGACGGCCGCGAACGGGAGGAGGTAGATGAGCAGGTCCCAACGGCCGTAGCCGGGCGGCGTCACTTCCACGTCGGTCGTAGCCTCGCCGCCGCCCTGCGCGCTTTGGAGGCTGACGCGGACGCGCCAACGCTCCTCGGCGTCGAAGGGCACGAGCGCCTTGAACTGCACGCGCCCGCCCTGGTCTTCGCGCTCGGCGGCGTAGACGGCCTCGGGGAGCCTGCCGCTCGTGGGGCGCACGCCTACGTCTACGCGCACGTCGTCGGGGAGTTTGCCGCCGGGTGTCGGCTCAAGGATGAAGAAGAACGTGCCCGTGCCCACGTCCGGGTCTGACCAGACCGAAAGCACGCACGGCCCGAGAGTCTTATCGACGATGATTGGGTATGGCGGCCCTTCGTGTGCAAAGGCGTGGGCGCTGACTGCGAGCAGCAGTCCGGCCGTCAGCAGGAGGTTTCCGAGCCTCGCCTTCACGAACTCCGATGTGTAGTTGCACGCCCGCATCAGTTCGCCAGGAACGTGCCGCGCATCTCCATCGGCTGCGACATCAGCCAGAAACCGGAGACCCACAGCGCGACACATAGAACCGCCCACACGGCGAAGACGCGCCCGCGCCGCGCGCTCGGCTCGTCTTCGGCGAGGCGGTACGTCAACAGCAGAGAGCCGAGCAGCCCCAGCCCGAGGACCCCAACCCCAAACGGATCCACGACTCTTTCGGGGAGCCCTGTGAGGTGCCACGCGGGTTCCCCGAGGACGGGCCAGCCCGCGACGCCCGCGGCCGCGCTCTGCGCGACGGGGATGAACGTGAACAGCCCCAACAGAAAGTGAAAGCCGTAGTGTGCCAGCCAGACGCCGAAGCCCATCGGGATGAGCGCGTAGGAGTAGCGCACGACCGACGAGAGCACTCCGCCGCCGCGACCCGCCCAGCGGGTTGTTAGCCAGCCCGCCGCGCCGAGCAGGACGACGGGCTCGACGACGAGGAACAGCGTGAAGATGAGCCCGAGCACGGGCGCCTCGCGGCCGAAGTGGAGCGTCGAAGCGAGCCAGCCTTCCAGCGCATAGACGGGGCTCACCATGCCGAAGGCGTTAAGGAGCGCGCCGAAGGTGAAGACGATGGCGAGCGCCGAAAGGTCTTTGCGACGTGAGAGGAAGCCGACGCCCGAACGCATACGGTCTGTCAACAACTCTTCGGCCGGGAGGCGGCTGAGGATGCCGACGTTATCGTGCGGGCACGCCTGCACGCAGTCGAGGCAGAAGGTGCAGTCGAGGTTCCCCGTCTTGCGCGGCTGGAAGAGGGCCAGCTCGCAGCCTCTTTGAATCACGACGGGCGATTCGGGATGTTCACGCCGGCCGCGGATGCAGTCCTTCGTGCGACAGCCCTCGCAGACGTTCAGGTCGCGCGCCTTCACTTCGAGCGGCGAGACGGTCGAGGCGACGAAGTTGAACTGGCCGAGCGGGCAGACGACCTTGCAGAAGGGGGCGTGTTTGAAGAACGCGTCCACGGCGAGCGCGCCCGCGAAGTAGGCGACGACGAGCCACGCCGTCCAGAAGGGCGAGCCCCAGAGGTCGAACAGCTCGTAGGCGAACAGCACGCCGACGAAGAGTGCGAGCGAGAGCCACTTGTTGCGCAAGGCTCGGGGCCAGTTGCGCCGGGGCTTGACGAAGTGCCGGGCGAGGTTGCGCGGCAGCATGAAGGGGCACGCCATGCAGAAGAAGTTTCCGGCGAGGAGCAGGACGAGGACGAGCGCGCCGCGGAAGTGAACCCAGGTGAGTGTCGTCGCCAGGTTCTTCGGCGCGAGTTGCGGCCCCGTCAGGCCGTGCAGAATCATCAAGGCGGCTACGATGAAGAGAGGAATTTGTAGGACGGTGCGCGCGTGGCGCCAGCGCAGGAGGTTGCCGAGCAGCGGGACACGCAACAGGTCGAAGGGCGGCGAGTCGGGTGCGGCGGCGGGCGGCGGGTTGGGTGTT
>CAXTSK010000035.1:0-7723 GCA_964246655.1 uncultured Pyrinomonadaceae bacterium | reverse complement strand
CTTCACGTCGAACTGACGCTCTATCTTGCGCCCGTCGAGCAGCGCGGCATGGACGAGCACGACCCAGTCGCCCGCCATCGTAAATTCGAGGGTGGCGCGGTATCTCCCCGGCTCGGCCTCCTTCGCCTCGGCGAAGACGGGAGTCATCCCCGGGTGCGTCATGTTCCCTTCCAGTTGGATGCGGGCGCCGCTCACCGGCTTCGAAGCGAGGAAGTCAATCACCTTGAGGCTGACGGTGGCGGGCCGTCCCACTCCGGGGGGGCTGGGAGAAACGTCGTGCTGGACGAGAAAGTCCGGCGTGGGCTCCGTCAGCTTACACGCGACCCCGGGGAGCGCGCACGCACAGGCGACGGCCGCTAGGAGGAGCAGACCCCTCGTCGGAAAACTCTCTCGCCCGAAGGTCACGCGGCGGCGGGCGCTTCTTGGCGCCTCACCGCGCAGGTGCATAAAGGGTTCGCATCTTCTGCCGTCGGCGGGAACATGTGGTAGTACATGCCGATCACCATCGGGATGAAGACGACCGCGTTGTAGAAGAGGTGAATCTCGACGCGCGAAGTCGGGAAGGCAATCTGTAAGATGCTGAGCGGGATGGGCGAGCCGAGGATGTTGTGGTGGAAGAGCACCTGACCTTGCAGCAGCGCGTGCTCGATGTGGTGCCAGAACTGTATGACCAGCGCGACCGTCCACCACTTGCGCGAGACGCCCGTGAAGCCCTTGCGCAGCACCCAGATGCCTATGAGCATCACGACCGCATAGCCGTAGTGCAGCACCTCGGAGCCGACCAGCCACGGGTACCACAGGCCGAGGACGCCGTTCGCCTTCGGCCGCGGCCAGCCCAGAGCGTAAATCTGTATGGCCTGCGCCAGGTGCTCGGCCCAGTGCCCGAGCACGACGAGCATGAAGAACTGGAGCGCGCGCTCGTGCCAACGCGAGTTGAGCTTGTCGTGCAAGCCCGTCCCGCCCGCGTGAGTCACGCCGATGCCGTGCACGGTCGAACTTGAAGCGGCCATAATGCTTCCTGACACCTCTCTTAACTTCGGATGTTAACGTTAAGCCGAAACGGTTTTATAAAGCGGGCCGCGTCCGGCGGCGCTTCCGCGTCTCGTGCCGGGCGGTGCGGGCTGGATGTTATGACATCGGCCCGCGAGAATCAAAAGCGCCGGGCGTGAAACTTGAGCACTGACTTAAACCGTGGACATACCGGGACGTGCACGCACATTACCGCACAGCGCGCCGCGCCGTGGGGGTGGGGGTGGGTATGTGATCCAATTTTTTTTGTTTTGGGGGCCCCCACCCCGCGCCGCATTAACACGCAACCGGCAGGCGTGTTAAGGTGCGCCGGCCGGTGCAGCGACCCGGCCCCTTTGAAGTGTCACCCCTCTAAATGCGAAGCACTCTAACTAAGCGCCTGCGCTGCTCTCTCTTCGTCTTTCTGTCGGCGGCGGCCGTTGCGGGTCCCGGCTGCCGCCGCGCCGACCTGCCCGAACAGGGCACGCCGAAATACCTGAACGCGGTGCGCGCCTTCTACGTCGGCCTCTCGGCCCTCCAGGTCGGCGACGACGTGCGCGCCGAGGAGAGGCTGAAGGATGCGACCGCGCTCGCGCCGGACGAGCCCGCGTCGTGGGCCGACCTCGGGCTCCTCTACATGCGCCAGCGCCGGTTTGACGAGGCTGCGGCGAGCCTTGAGAAGGCGCGGCAGCTCGCGCCCGAGAACGCGGGGCTCTACGTCCTGTTTGGTCAGTTGGAGAGCGCGCGCGGTAACTCCGCCGAGGCCGCCAAACACTTCCGCCGCGCCGCCGAGCTTGACCCGCGCAACCTGAAGGCGCTCTACGCGCTCAGCCGCGAGGTCGAGCGAGGGGGCGAGGGCGGCGAAGAAGAAGAGTTGCGGCTGCTGCAAAGGATTCTCGAAGTGCAGCCGGGCAACCTCTCGGTGCGTCTCGACGTGGCGCGACTCGCCGCCAAGCGCGGCGACGCCGAACTCTTCGGGCGCCTGATGAACGGCTTCGCCGCGGACTCCGTCGCGTGGCCGTCGGAGGCGCAGGAGCAGTTGAAGGCCGTGCAGGCCGCAGCCGCCTCCGGAAACACACGGGTGGCGGCCCCGCGCGTGCAGTTCCTACGCAACGTGCTCGTGCGCCTGCCGGAGTACAGGCAGAGCCGCCTCGCCGTCGAAGACTCTCCCGAGATTTTGAGCGAGCCCTTCACGCGCTTCATCACTTTGGAGTCGCCTTCACCGAAGCCCGCGCCGCCGGACGAGGCGCTGACCTTCAACGCCGAACCTTCGCAGGAGTTCGGCGGCAATGCTTGGGCGTGGGGCGGCGCAATCTCGCTCGACGGCGATGGCGCGCCGACGCAACTCTTCGCCGACGGCCGCACCGCGCAACTCGCGGGCGGCGTGAAGCTGACCTTCCCCGGCGGCCCGGCCTCGACGACGCCGTCGCCCAACGGTGTCGCCGCGCTCGATTTCAACTACGACTTCAAGACTGATTTAGCGCTCGCGGGCGAAGGCGGTTTCCGTCTCTACCGTCAGGAGAACCCGACGACCTTCGTTGACGTGACCGGGCAGACGAAACTCCCGACCAACGTCATCGACGCGCCTTACGCGGGCGCGTGGGCGGCGGACATCGAGGCCGACGGTGACTTAGACATCGTGCTTGCATCGAAGGACGGCGCGCCGACGATCTTAAGAAACAACGGCGACGGCACCTTCGCCGAGCAGCACCCGTTCGAGGGCGTGAACGCCTTGCGCGACTTCGCGTGGGCCGACCTCGACGGCGACGGCGACCCGGACGCCGCGCTGCTCGACGCGCAAGGGAAGCTCTCCGTCTTCACTAACGAGCGCACCGGACAGTTCCGCGCGCGTGCCTTGCCGCCGAACCTGGGCCGCGCCGACGCGCTCTGCGTGGTTGATATTAATAACGACGGCCGATTCGACCTGCTGTTGCTCGACGGCGCAAGCTTCACGCGCGTCTCAGACAAGGACGAGGGCGCGGGCTGGGACGTGGGCGTGCCTGAGCGCTGGGACGCGGTGCCGGGCGGGCTCGCGCCGGGCGCTGCGAAGTTGACTGCCGCCGACCTCGACAACAACGGCGGCGTAGACCTCCTGCTCTCCGGCTCACAGGGCGCGCGCGTCTGGCTGAGCGACGCCGCAGGAAACATGAAGCAGCTCAAGCTTCCCGAGACGATAGCCGACTCGCGCGCCGTCTCGGTCGCGGACGTGGGCGGCGACGGGAGGCTCGACCTCGTCGGCGTGGGGCGCGACGGTCAAGCGTTCGTGGCCGCAGGGCGCGGCTCGAAGAGTTACCACTGGCAGTTGATACGACCTCGGGCCGCGAATGCCACCGGCGACCAGCGCATAAACTCCTTCGGCGTCGGCGGCGAGATGGAGATTCGCGCCGGGCTGCTCGTGCAGAAGCAGCTCGTCACGGGGCCGCTCGTCCACTTCGGCTTGGGAGACCAGGCGGGCGCGGACGTGGTGCGCGTCGTCTGGCCGAACGGCTCTGTGCGCGCCGAGTTCGAGTTGAAGGCCGACACGTCCGTCCTCGCCGAGCAGCGTTTGAAAGGCTCGTGCCCCTCGCTCTTCGCCTTCGACGGGAAGCGGATGCGCTTCGTCAAGGACTGCGCGCCGTGGAGCCCGGCCATCGGGCTGCGCATCAACAACTACCAGACTTTGAAGGTCGGGCAGACGGAGGAGTGGGTCAAGGTTCGCGGCGACCAGCTCGTCCCGCGCGAAGGCTTTTACGACCTGCGCATCACGGCCGAGCTGTGGGAGACGTACTACCTCGACCGCTACGAGTTCGCGGTCGTAGACCACCCCGCCGGCACGGAGGTCTTCGTGGACGAGCGCACGGCCCGCCAGCCGCCCGCGCTCAAGGTCTACACGACGGCCGAGCCGCACTCTTTCGCGGGAGCGTGGGACGAGGCGGGGAAGGACGTGAGCGAGGTTGTTAACAAGCTCGACGGCCGACATCTAGACACCTTCGGACGCGGGGCTTACCAGGGCGTCACGCGCGACCACTTCGTCGAACTCGAACTCGGCGAAGACGCGCCGCGCGAGGGGCCGCTCTGGCTCGTCGCGCACGGCTGGCTGCATCCGACCGACGCCTCAATCAACGTCGCCATCAGCCAGGGAAGTCAACCGCCGCCCAAAGGTCTGAGCCTCGAAGTCGCCGATGGCAAAGGCGGTTGGGCCATCGCGAATCCAGACCTCGGCTTCCCCTCGGGGAAGAACAAGACGATTCTCGTCAATCTTCAGAACGTCTTTAAGCCGGGCGCGCCGCGCCGTCTGCGCCTGCGCACCAACATGGAGATTTATTGGGACGCGCTCGAATGGGCGGCCGGTGTCGACGACTCGCAGACGAAGGTCAAGAGCCTCGCGCCCGCGGCGGCTGAGCTTCGCTTCCGCGGCTTCTCCGAGATGAGGAGCGCGGACGGCTCTTCGCCCGAGACGCCCGAGTACGACCGCGTCGCCTCGACGGGGCAGCGTTGGCGCGACCTCGTCGGCTACTACACGCGCTTCGGCGACGTGCGCGAATTGCTCGCGGAGACCGACGACCGCGTGGTCATCACGAACGCGGGCGACGAGCTGCTGCTGCGCTTCGCGGAGCAGCCCGCGCCGCCCGCCGGGTGGGCGCGCGACTACGTGCTCGTCGGCAACGGTTGGATTAAAGACGGCGACTACAACTCGGAGTTCTCGAAGACGGTGCTGCCTTTGCCGTCGCGCGATCAGGAGTATTACACTACGCCGCCGACACGTCTCGAAGACGACCCGGTCTACCGCCGTCATCCCCAGGACTGGGAGAACTTCCACACGCGCTACGTCACGCCGCAGGTCTTCAAGGGAGGGCTGTGGCCGAAATGACCCGCGCGAGAACTTCAGCGATGCATACGAGTCCCACCGCACGCGGCCTGCTCATACTCTTCTTCGCCGCGCTGCTCGCCACGCCGTTCGCCATCAGGCGTTGGCAGGGGGGCGACGGCTCGCCGTCACAGGCGCGCGCCGCCGGAGCCGCCGCGGACGCCGCGCTCGGGCGCCACGGCTTCCGCCTCGAAGAGGTCTCGAAGGCCGCGGGCGTCAACTTCACGCACACCGCGCCCACTCTCGACGCGAAGCTCGAACACATCATGCCGCAGGTCGCCTCGATGGGCGCCGCCGTGTCGGTCGTGGACTTCGACCGCGACGGCTGGCAAGACCTCTACACGACGAACAGCGGCGAGGGGAGTCTGAACGCGCTCTATCGCAACAACCACGACGGCACGTTCACCGACGTGGCCGCCGCGCTCGGGCTCGCCGACGTGAACCGCGCCGAGACGGGCGTCTCGATGGGCGCGGTCTGGGGCGACTACGACAATGACGGATTCGAAGACCTCTTCTTATACAAGTGGGGACGGCCGGAACTCTTCCACAACGACGCGGGCAAAGGCTTCACGCGCGTCACCGATAAAGCGAACCTGCCTGCTTGGGTCAACGCGAACACCGCCCTCTGGTTCGACTACGACCGCGACGGCAGGCTGGACATCTTCCTCGGCGGCTACTACCCGGAGGACGTGAACCTCTGGCATCTCAAAAATACGAAGATGATGCCGGAGAGCTTCGAGTACGCTAAGAACGGCGGGCGCAAGTATCTCTTGAAGGGTCGCGGCGACGGCACGTTTGAGGACGTGACGGCCGCGGCAGGTATCGACACGCGACGCTGGGCGCTCGGCTCCGCAGCGGTAGACCTACGCGGGACGGGCTACCCAGACCTCTTCATCGCCAACGACTACGGCGTCTCGGAACTCTTCTTCAACGACGGCCGCGGCCGCTTCCGCGACGTGGGCGAGCAGACCGGCGTCGGCTTCGCGCCGAAGAGCGGGATGAACATCTCTTTCGGCGACGTGCTCAACCGCGGCGCGTTCGCCGCCTACGTCTCGAACATCTCGGAGGACGGCGTGCTCGTGCAGGGCAACAACCTCTGGGTGCCGCGCGAGGGCACCGCGGGCGACGGGCTCAAGTACGACAACCTCGCCGAAGAGCTGGGCGTCGAGCTGGGCGGGTGGAGCTTCGGCGCGCAGTTCGGCGACCTGAACAACGACGGCGCGCTCGACCTCTACGTCGTCAACGGCTACGTCTCCTTGGACAAAGGGTCAAACTACTGGTACGACTACTCGAAGATCGCGGGGGGCAACTCGCAGATCATCTCGGACGCCGCGAACTGGCCGCCGATGAAGGGCCGCAGCCTCTCGGGCTACCAGCAGAAGCGCGTGTGGGTCAACGACGGCGCGGGCCGGTTCGCGGACGTTTCGCAGACGGTCGGCGCGCGCGACACGTTCGACGGTCGCTCAGTGGTGATGGTCGATTTATGGAACCGCGGCGTGCTCGACGTAGTGGTGGCGAACCAGCGCGGGCCGCTCCTGGTCTACAAGAACACCGTCGCGCCGGAGAACGCGTGGGTCGGGTTCGAGCTTGAAGGCACGCAGAGTAACCGTTCGGCCGTGGGCGCGCAGGTGCGCGTCTACTGGGCGGGGCAGGAGCAGGTGCAGGAGGTTTCGGGCGGCAGCGGCTTCTGCGCGCAGAACCAGCGCCCGCTCCACTTCGGGCTCGGGAAGAACGCGCGCGTCGAGCGCGTCGAAATCCGCTGGCCCTCGGGCAAGACGCAGACCATCGAAGCGCCCGAACTCGGCAAGGTGCATCACCTGAAAGAGGCGTGAGCGCACGCATTGAATAAACGTCATGAGTAGCACGATCGTTACGACCGCCGCCGTCGCCGCGCCCGCCTCAGGGGCGAAGGCGCCGCCGAAACTCTTCGGCATCGACAGCCGCTTCGTCGCGCCCATCTTCATCACGTTCATCCTGCTCTTGGGGCAGTTGACCTACGGCATCCTTGAGAGCTACGCGATGACGGCGCTCGCGATTGTGACGGCCGTCGCGTTAGAGATTGTCTTGGGCCGGCTGCTCGTCGGGAAGTGGCCGCACCTCGCGAGCGCGTACATCTCGGGGATCAGCGTCGGCATCCTGACGCGCAGTCCTTACGCCTGGCCCTTCGCGCTGTGCAGCGCCATCTCCATCGCGTCGAAGTACGTCCTGCGCGTGCGCGACCGCCACATCTGGAACCCTTCGAACTTCGGCATCGCCGTGATGCTGCTCATCGCGCCGTGGGCCTACTCGACCCTGAGCGTGCAGTGGGGCAACAACCTCTGGCCGATGCTCGTCATCTGGGCGCTCGGCGCCGTCATCACCTACCACGTCGGCCGCATTCACATCACCGCAGCTTACGTCGTCTCGTTCTTCGCCCTCTCTTACGTGCGCTGCCTCGTGACGGGCCACTCCTACTGGGCCGAGGCCGCGCCGATCACGGGGCCGATGTACCAGCTCTTCATCTTCTTCATGATTACCGACCCGAAGACGACCGTGCGCTCGTCGAAGTGGGCGCAGGCGTTCGTCGGCTTCCTCGTCGCGCTGGCCGAGATGTTCCTGCGCCTCGCAGAGAACGTACACGCCCCCTACTACGCGCTCTTCATCGTCGGACCTGCCGCGAATCTGGTCGAGATATACCTGACCTCGCGCCGCGCCAAAGCCGACAACAAAACATCCTTAATATAAACAAGGTGAACACCCCCGAGATGCGCCGTTCCCCTCTAATCGCAGCGATCATTCTGTCGCTCGCCGCGCTCGCCTCCGGCTGCAAACAAGACCCGACGCAGAACCCCACGGCGGCGCCGCAGAACCCCGACGCGGCTGCCGCCG
>CAXTSK010000034.1:0-18753 GCA_964246655.1 uncultured Pyrinomonadaceae bacterium | reverse complement strand
GTCCGGCAGGCCGCGGCGAGCGCGGCGAGCAGCAGCGCGAGCGTGACGATAACTGCGTCTCTCTTCTTCATCAGTCCCTTCTGAGTCCCGTTTCTTAAAGCCGTTGGATAGAGTATCATCTTCGCACCGCAGACATCTTTACGCGACGCGCGCGCCGAGAGTTCGCGCGCCCGCGCGACGGAGCATCTCCCTTCAGAGTGAAAACCATGCGACCTAAAAACGTCGGACTACTTCTGTTCGCACTACTGCTCCTGTGCCCCGCGCTCGCGCGGGCGCAGCAGAAACTCCTGACCATCGAAGACATCTACGACCCCTTGAAGAAGGTCAGCTTCTCGGGCACGCCGGCCGCGGGGCTCGAATGGCTGAAAGACGGCGAGCATTACCTGCAAAGCCGGAAGGAGGGCGGCACAAGCGTCCTCGTGCGCGTCAACGCGCGCACGGGCGAGGCCGCGCCCTTCTTCGACGCCGCGCGGATGGAGGCCGCGCTCGCGAAGGTTCAGGGCGTGAGCGCGGAGGAGGCGAAAACGCTCGCGCACCAGGACTCGTACAAGTTGAACCGCGCGCAGACGGCCGTGCTCTTAAACGCGGCCCACGACCTCGTCTACTACGAGCTGAACTCCGACGCGGCGACGCGCCTGACGACGAACGCCGAAGAAGAGGCCGAGGAGGACTTCAGCCCCGACGGCCGTTGGGTCAGCTTCGTGCGCGGGAACGACCTCTACGTCGTCGAGGTCAAGACGCGCGCCGAGCGGCGTCTGACGAACACCGGCAACGAGAAGATGCTGAACGGCATCCTCGACTGGGTTTATGAAGAGGAGTTGTACGGGCGCGGCAACAAGCGCGGCTACTGGTGGTCGCCCGACTCGGCGCGCGTCGCCTTCCTCAACACCGACGAGCGGCCCGTCCACACGTTCCCCGTCGTCGATCACATCCCGCGGCAGCAGGTGCTTGAGGACACGCCTTACCCGCTCGCGGGCGACCCGAACCCGCTCGTCCGCCTCGGCGTCGTAGACGTTTCGGCGGGCGAGCCGCGCTGGGTCGAGACGGCCGGGTATGAGCCGACCGACTTTCTCGTCGTGCGCGTCGCGTGGTCGCCGGACTCGCGCCGCGTCGTGTGGCAGGGGCAGGATCGCGAGCAGACCTACCTCGACTTGAACGCGGCCGACCCCTCGACGGGGAAGACGACGCGCCTCTTCCGCGAGACGACGAAGGCGTGGGTCGAGGCGTTCGACGACAACCCGCGCTTCCTCAAGGACGGCTCCTTCATCTGGCGCAGCGAGCGCTCCGGCTGGTCGCACCTCTACGGCTACTCGGCCGACGGCAAGTTGATAAAACAGATGACGAGCGGCCCGTGGGAGGTGCGCGGCATCGACGCCGTGGACGAGGACAAAGGGCTCGTCTACTTCCACGGCACCGAGCACAGCCACATCGCGGAGCACGTCTACCGCGTGAGAATGGACGGCGTCGGGCTCAAGCGTCTGAGCGAGACGGAAGGCAACCACAACCCGTCCTTCAACCCGACGGCCACGCTCTACGTAGACAAGTGGAGCGACGTGAACACGCCGACGCAGACGCGCCTCCACACCTCCGACGGCGCGCAGGTGCGCGTGATTGACGAGAACAAAGTCGCGGCGCTCGCCGAGTACAAACTGGGCAAGGCGGAGTTCATGCGCGTGAAGACGCGCGACGGGTTCGAGCTGGAGGCGTTGATGATCCGGCCGCCGGACTTCGACCCGTCGAAGAAGTACCCCGTGCTTGAGTACACATACTCCGGGCCGCACGCGCCGCAGGTGAAGAACTCGTGGGGCAGCTCAACCTACATGTGGCACCAGATGCTCGCGCAGAAGGGCTACATCATCTGGGTTCTCGACAACCGCTCGTCGAGCGGCAAAGGTGCGGAGTCGGCGTGGGCCTCTTACAAGAACTTCGGGCCGCTTGAGCTGAGGGACTTGGAGGACGGGCTCGCTTACTTGAAGAGTCTGCCTTACGTGGACGGCTCGCGCATCGGCATCTGGGGCTGGAGCTTCGGCGGGTACATGACGACGTACGCGCTGACGCACAGTAAGCAGTGGAAGATGGGCGTCGCGGGCGGCACCGTCGCCGACTGGGCCAACTACGACTCCGTCTACACGGAGCGCTACATGCTGACGCCCGCGCACAATCCGGAAGGCTACAAGGCGGGCTCGCCGCTCGCCGGGGCGGCGAATTTGTCGGGCAAACTCCTGCTGCTGCACGGGGCGATTGATAACAACGTGCACATGGCGAACACCATCCAGCTCGCCTATGAGTTTCAGAAGGCCGGCCACCAGTTCGACCTGATGATCTACCCCAAGTCGCGCCACGGCGTCACGAACCCGCTGCTCGTCAAGCACATGCGCCGGAAGATGACCGACTTTATCCTCGCGAACCTGTGAGGCAGGAGTAGACAGTAGGAAATACGAAGCGGCGCGCCCGGCCTAAAGGCTGAAGCGCGCCGCCTCTGTTTTTCTACTGTCTACTGACTACTTCCTCACGCCCGCGCCTGGCTCAAGTCCGGGTCAACGCCCTCGGTGCGCGCGGGATGCTGGTCAACGCGCTTCAGCATCTTGCGGATCGGTATCGAGAGCAGGCCGAGCACGACCGCCGCGCCGAACAGGGACGCCGTCGTCGTGGTGAACAAGCCCGGCATCTGTTCGAGCTTCTCCGGATCGACGTGGCCGCCGACAAGGCCGCCGATGAGGTTGCCGACCGCCGAGGCCAGGAACCAGATGCCCATCATCTGCCCGACGTAGCGCCGCGGGCTCAGCTTCGTCATCGACGAGAGTCCGACCGGGCTCAGGCACAGCTCGCCCATGGTCTGGAAGAAGTAGCTGCCGACCAGCCACCACGCGGCCACCTTCGCCGCGCCGTTGCCATTCACGACGAGGTTCGCGGCCGGGATCATCAAAAGGAACCCGACGCCCGCGAAGGCGAGCCCCATCGCGAACTTCGCCGGGCTGGAAATGTCTCGGCCGCGCGCGCCAAGCTTCGTCCACAGTGCGGCGAAGACCGGCGCGAGCGCGATGATGAAGAACGAGTTGATCGACTGGAACCACGTCGCCGGGACTTCGAAGCTGCCGATGCGGCGCTCGGTGAAGTCCTTGGCGAAGAGGTTGAGCGAGGTCGGCGCCTGCTCGAAGGCCGACCAGAAGATGGAGGCGAAGACGAAGAGTACGGCGATGACGAGCACGCGCTTCTTCTCGTCGGCGTCGAGCCCTCCCGCGAGGAAGACGTAGCCGAAGAAGAGGACGGCCAGCCCCACCAGCACGTAAGTCATCGACTGCCCGATGGCCTGCGCGTCGAGCGTAATGATGCCCAGCGCCGCCAGAATGATGACGAGCGCAAGGATGGCGACACCGGCGCCGAGCACCAGCTTGATCTGCTTCTCCTTGCGCGCCTGCACGACCGGGTCGGGGTCACGCGTCGGGTGCATGCCGATGTCGCCGAGCGTCGAGCGGGCGCGGGTGGCGAAGACCGTGCAGCCGACGAGCATGCCGACGCCCGCCGCGCCGAAGCCCCAGTGCCAGCCGATGGTCTCGCCGAGGAAGCCCGTCACCAACTGGCCCGCGAACGCCCCGACGTTGATGCCCATGTAGAAGATCGAGAAGCCCGCGTCGCGCCGCGCCCCGCCCTCGGGGTAGAGGTCGCCGACGATGGCCGAGATGTTCGGCTTCAGGAGCCCCGTGCCGCAGACGATTAAAATCAGCCCGAGGAAGAACGGGAGCCTGCTGTTCGCGAAGGCCGAGACCCCGATGGAGATGTGGCCGGCCGAGATGCAGATGGCGCCGTAGAGAATCGCGCGCCTCAAACCCAACAAGCGGTCGGCGATCCAGCCGCCGGGCAGCGACGCGAGGTAGACGCTCGCGCCGTAGATGCCGACGATGGCCGACGCCTGCCCGCGGTCGAAGCCGAAGCCGCCCTGCATGAGCGCCGCCGACATGAAGAGGACGAGAAGCGGCCGCAGCCCGTAGTAGCTGAAGCGCTCCCACATCTCCGTGAAGAAGAGCGTGGGGAGCCCGCGCGGGTGTCCCCCGAAGCCCGAAGTGTCCGAGGTCTCTGTGTGACTGACGCCTGTGTGGTCGATGGGTGCGCTCATGTGCTTACTCCTTCGAGACTTTCGTCTGGCAGAACTTTACAGGGGACGTGTGTCAGGCTTTACCCGATATGATACATGGATGTGGGGCGAAGGCAAGGACGTTGCAAGAAAAGTAGGCAGTCGGCAGTCGTCAGTAGCCAGTAGAAAAACCACTTTAATTGCGAACCCTGCGGTTCTCATCCGCAGCGTCCGCGAGGCGGAGCCCTACTGTCTACTGTCTACTGTCTACCGCCTACTGTATAATCCCCCCGCCGAACAAACTCCGAAAGGGAACCGACGAACGTATGACGACGACCGAAGGCGGCGTGAACGCCGCGCGCGTGGCCGACATCCAGGCGGCGCTCCGCGGGGCAGGGCTCGACGGCTGGCTCTTCTATGACTTCCGCCAGAGCGACCCGCTCGCCTACCGCATTCTCAAGCTCGACCCGAACCAGTTCTCCACCCGCCGCTGGTTCTACTTCGTCCCGGCCGAGGGCGAGCCCACGCGCATCAACCACGCCATCGAGCAGGGCAAGCTCGACCGGCTGCCCGGCCGCCGTCTCGTCTACAGCGGGTGGACTGTGCTCCACGAGCACCTGCGCGACGTGCTCTCGACGGCCAAGCCTTCGAGCCTCACCCCGCGCATCGCCATGCAGTACTCGCCCGAGAACTCCATCCCTTACATCTCGCGCGTGGACGCGGGCACGATTGAGCTGGTGCGCTCGCTCGGCGCCGAGCCGGTGACGAGCGCCGACCTCGTCCAACTCTTCGAGGCCGTCTGGACGGACGAGCAGTACCACTCGCACGTCACGGCCGCGGACAACATCCACAACATCATTCAGGAGGCGTTCGCCGAGGTCGGGCGGAAGCTTAAGGCCGACGAGCCCGTCACCGAGTACGACATCCAGCAGTTCATGGTGCGCCGCTTCGAGGAGCTGAACATGACCTGCAACGACGACCACCCCATCGTCTCGGTCAACGCCAACGCCGCCAGTCCGCACTACCAGCCGAACGCGGAGAAGTTCGCGCCCATCAGGCGCGGCGACTTCCTGCTGCTCGACGTGTGGGCGAAGCAGAAAGACCCCGGCGCCGTCTACGCCGACCAGACTTGGACGGGCTTCGTCGGAGACGACCCGTCGGAGGAACACGTCAAAGTCTTCACCGTCGTCCGCGACGCCCGCGACGCCGCTATCGAGTTCGTCCGCGAGGCCGTCGAGGCTGGGCGCGAGATCAAGGGCGCCGAGGTGGACGACGTGTCGCGCGGCGTCATCGAGCGCGCGGGCTACGGCCAGTACTTCACGCACCGCACCGGCCACTCCATCGGCGAGGAGGTGCACGGCAACGGCGCACACATCGACAACCTTGAGACGAAGGACTCGCGCAAGATCATCCCCCGCACCTGCTTCTCCATCGAGCCCGGCGTCTACCTGCCCGGCAACTTCGGCGTTCGCTCCGAGATCGACCTCTACGTCGGCGACGGCGGCCGCATCGAAGTGACGGGGCAGCCCATCCAGACCGAACTCGTCCTCATCCTGAAGGACTAAAGGCAAGGATGGGCAAAAGAAACAAAACGCCGGACCTGCACCGCATCGCGCGCGAGGCCGTCCGCGACGCCGGCTTCGACCCCGACTTCCCCGCCGATGTCGCGCAAGAGCTTGACGGCTTGAAGAGCGTCGAGGCGCGCGCGCCCGAGGACGCGGGCGTCAAAGACATGCGCGCGGTGCTCTGGTCTTCCATCGACAACAAGGAGTCGCGCGACCTCGACCAGGTCGAGTACGTCGAGCGCGACGCGGGCGGCTTCCGCGTCTACGTCGGCATCGCGGACGTGGACGCCTACGTCCCGAAGGGCTCGGCCGTAGACCGCCACGCCGCGGCCAACACCGTCTCCGTCTACACGCCCGCCGAAGTCTTCCCGATGCTCCCCCTGCGTCTCTCGACCGACCTTACATCATTGGTTGAAGGCGCAGACCGCCTCGCCGTCGTGATGGAGCTGTGCGTGTCGGAGGGCGGCGAGGTGCGCGGCGAGTCGGCCTACCGCGCGCTGGTGCACAACCGCGCGAAGATGGACTACGACACGGCAGGCGCCTGGCTCGAAGGCCGCGGCCCCGCGCCCGCGCCCTTCAAGAAAATCGAAGGGCTCGAAGCGCAGGTCAGACTTCAAGACGAAGTGGCGAACGCGCTGCACGAGCTGCGCAGGCGCAACGGCGCGCTTGAACTTGAAAGGGAAGAGCTGGTGCCCGTCCTCGACGAGCAGGGGCGCGTCATACGGCTCGACGAGCGGCTTCACAACCGCGCGCAGACGATCATCGAGAGCCTGATGATCGCCGCGAACACCTCAATGGCCGAGCTGCTTGAGTCGAAGGGCGTGCCCTCGCTCCGACGCGTCGTGCGCGCGCCCGAGCGCTGGCCGCTGCTGGTCGAAAAGGCCGCCTCTTACGGCGAACAGCTTCCGCCCGAGCCGGACCCGCGCGCACTCTCCGACTTCATGTCGAAGCGCCGCGAGGCTGACCCCGCGGGCTACGCGGAACTCTCGCTCGCCGTTTTGAAGATGATGGGGCCGGGCGACTACCTCGTCGAAGCTCCCGGGCTCGAACAGGAGGGGCACTTCGGCCTCGCCGTCCACGACTACACGCACTCGACCGCGCCCAACCGACGCTTCCCCGACCTCGTCACACAGCGCTGCCTGAAGTCGGCCGCCGCGGGCGCGCCCGCGCCCTACACGCGCGAGGAGCTGGAAGAGATCGCCGCCCGCTGCAACCTGATGGAGTCGGCCGCGCGCAAGGTCGAGCGGCGCATGCGCAAGGTCGCAGCCGCCGCGATGCTCTCGGCGCACGTCGGCGAAACGTTCGACGCCGTCGTCACCGGCGCCAAACCGACAGGTACCTTCGCACGCCTGCTGCGCCCGCCCGCCGACGGCATGGTGGTCAAAGGTTATAAAGGGCTGGACGTGGGTGACCGCGTCCGCGTCCGCCTGCTCTCGACCAACCCCGACCGCGGCTTCATAGACTTCGCGCGGGTCTGAATCAATTAACCGAAGAGAGAATCTTCGGCGCGCCTTCGGTCTCGGCGCGCCCGAGCATGTCTGCGATGTGTTCGTGGAGGCCGGACTGCGCGGCCTTCTTCGCCGTCCAGCCGTTGCGCGCGCGCGCGTAGACGTTGGCGCCGTACTGTAGCAGCAGCGCGACGATGAGCGCGTAGCCTTTGTAGGCCGCGAACATCAGCGCCGTGTCGCCGTCCCCGTCGCGCGCGTTCACGTCCGCGCCGCGCTCCAAAAGGTTGATGACGCCCGCCGTGTCGCCCCTGAAGGCCGCCAGCATCAGCGGCGTCCTGCCTTTAACGTTATCGTTTGCCTCGTCCCGCATCTCGCCTTAACCCCCTTCATTGGTAACCGCGAAAAGAGGATACGGTTCCAGACTTGAGGAATCCTTGAGCATGGTTGAACAGTCTGGCGAAAGTATCCTCGGAAGGGTTGAAATTTCACAAAAGGTTTGCTAATTTTTCCCAAAACCGGAACGCCGGGCGTTAAACCCGCGCCTGACGAAGAATCCAGCGGATTACGGTGACAGGAGTTTTACCTTGAGCGAAGTCCCCCGCATCCTTTTCGTAGACGACCACGCAGACACGCGCTATCTCATCACGCACCTGCTCGGCGCGCAGGGCTATGAGGTGGAGGCGGCGGAGACTGTGGAAGGGGGGCTTCAGCTTGCGCGCGCCGGGGGCTTCGACCTCTACCTGCTCGACAGCCGCTTCGCCGACGGCTCGGGGACGGAGTTGTGCGAGGGCATCCGCGAGTTCGACAAGACGACCCCCATCGTCTTTTACTCCGGCGACCATCCCTCGCGCCTGAAGAAGGCGCTCGACTGCGACGCCCAGGGCTTCGTCCTCAAGCCCGGCCTCGACGCGCTCCCACGTGAACTCGAACGCGCCCTCGCCGCCGCGGTCTGACTTTTCAACACAGAGACACAGAGAGACAGCTTAAAGTCATTAAGCTGTCTCTCTGTGTCTTTGTGTCTCTGTGTTGGAAGCTTACAGATTAACGCGCCAGCTCGTCGGCGACCTCCTTGGCGCCGTAGACCTTGCGGAGCGCTTCGAGCATGCCGCGCGAATCGACGGAGACGGCGCGGTTGACCGACTCGTCGTAGTAGAAGTTGCCGACGAGCGACTGGATGTTGCCGTCGAAGATGAGGCCGAGCAACTCCATGTCGCGGTTGAAGGTCGGCGAGCCGGAGTTGCCGCCGATGATGTCGTTGGTCGTAACGAAGTTGAACGGCACCTTCATGTCAACCGCCGACTTCTTCTCGGCCCAAAGCGGCGCGAGGTTGTAAGGGAACTTGTTCCCGTGCTCGGCCGCGCGCTCGTAGAGCCCCGAGAAGTACGTGAACGGCGTGACCGTCTTCCCGTTCTCCTTGTAGCCCTTGACCGCGCCGTACGAGAGGCGCGGCGTGAAGGTCGCGTCCGGGTAGATGCCCATCCCCTCCTTCTCGAACAGCACGCGCGCGAGCTTGCCGTAGGCCGTGCGCTCGACGCCGAGAACCTCCTCCTCGTAGCGGCGGCGCAACTGACGAGCTTCCGCGTCCACGTCGCGCGCGAGCACGATCAAAGGGTCGTTCGAGGATTCGACGGCCTTCTTGCCCCCGGCCGCGAGTTCGCGCCGGTAGGCGATGTCCTTCAGCTTCGTGCCGGAGAGCAGCTCGGCGGCGCGCGCCTCGGGCGTCTTGCCGCCCAGCACCTTCTTGACGAGCGCGTCGCTTGCGCCGAGCACGTCGCGCATGAGCGTGAGCGAGGCCGCGAGTTTCATCTGCTCGAAGTCTTCGTAGACGGGCGCCTCCGAGTAGAGCACGGCTTCGAGCGCTCCGCGCCGGGCGTCCGTGTATTCGGGCAGGCGCTCGGCGTCGGGCTTCGCTGACTCTTCGGCGAGCCGGACGAGCGCGCGCGCGTAGTTGAAGAGCGGCGTGTTGAATCCCGAGTTGGCGTAGTCGGCGAAGGTCGAGCCGCCGAGCATCCGCCGCCGGTTGTCGTAAGACGCGAGCGACTTCCGCGCCTTCGCGACGGTATCCCAGGCTTCCACGTAGTCCTTGCGATTGCGCGACGACTCGGCGTAGGCGCGCAGCGCCGACTCCGCGCCGTTCTTCCGCGCGAACAGCTCCTTGCCGCGCAGCCCCTCGATCTCGCCCTTGAAGACCTTGATGAAGTTCTCGGCGTAGTTCAGCTCGTTCTGCCCGCGCCGCGTCTGCTCCTCCCCTCCGGCCATGTACTTCTTCAGGGAGTCGCGGCGGCTCTCAAGGACGCGGACGGTGAGCGGCAGTTGCGTGTCGCGCAGGTATTCGAGGTGCGCGACCGTGAGGAGCCGCTGCGTCGTGCCGGGGCTGCCCGAGACGAAGGACAGCTCATTCTCCTGCGGCCCCTTCTTCGACCACTTGAAGTAGTTCTCGGGGTGGAGCGGCGCGCCGCCTTCGTAGACGCGCACGAGCGACATGTCGAGGTCGTAGCGCGGGAAGTTGAAGTTGTCCGGGTCGCCGCCGAAGAAGGCGGCCTGGAACTCGGGCGCGAAGACGAGACGTACGTCCGTGTAGCGCTTGTAGTAGTAAAGGTTGTAGACGCCGCCCTGGTAGAGCGTGACCACGTCGGCGCGCATCCCCGAAGCCTTCGCGGCCTCGGCCTCGATGCGCCCGACCTCGGCCTGACGCGCGGCTCCGGCCTCCGCGTCGCTCATGCCGGCCTTGGCCGCGCCGTTGACGCGCGCCGTCACGTCCTCAATGCGGACGAGCTGGTCGAGCGCGAGCCCCGGTATCTTCAGTTCCTCGGCGCGCGTGTGGGCGACGAAGCCGGTCTTGGCGAGGTCGCGCTCGGCGGTCGAGAGTTCGCCGACGATGTCCTCGACGATGTGGTAGTTTGTGAGCACGAGCCCCTCGGCCGAGACGAAGGAGCCGGTGCCGTTCGGGAAGCGCACCGTAGCCGATTGGACGCGCCGCACCCATTCGTCCGTGACCTCGAAGCCGTAACGGCGCTTGATCTCGGCGCGCGGCAGGTTGTTGAAGGCCCACATGCCTTCGTCGGCGAGGGCCGCGGGCACGAGCGTCGCCGCCAGCAGGAGCGCGGCCAGCGCCGCGCGCAATCTTCTCGTCAGGTTCAAAGTCATACTTCCTCTCGGTTGGATTGTGCGTCGCACGGATTATACTCCGTCCGTGTCTTAACGCTTTAATGAAGGAAGAGTCCGAACGAAATGTTCCTCTTTAAGAAGATCGTCGCACCGTTTCTGATGCCCATCCCGTTCTGCCTCGCGCTGGTGCTGTTGGGGCTCGCGCTGCTCTGGTTCACGCGGAGGCAGAGGGCGGGGAAGTGTCTGGCGACGCTGGGTGCGGTCGCGCTGCTCCTGCTCGGCTACGGGGTCATGTCGAGCCGCGCGCTGGCGGGGCTCGAACGTCAGCACGCGCCGGTGACGGACGTGTCGGCAACGGCGGGGCGCGTGCGCTGGGTGGTGGTGCTCGGCGGCGGGAGTTCGGCCGACGAGGGTTTGCCCGCCGTCCTGCGCCTGTCGGAAGGAAGCCTTGCGCGACTGGTCGAGGGCGTGCGGCTCCAGCGGCAGTTGCCCGGGAGCAAGCTGCTGCTCTCGGGCGGCGCGGTCTTCGGCTCCGACGCGGACGCCGAGACGATGCGCGCGCTCGCCGTCGAGCTGGGCGTAGACCCCGCCGCCCTCGACCTCGACTCCGTCTCGCCCGACACGGAGACGCAGGCCGAGGTCGTCCGCGAGCGCCTCGGCGACGAGGAGTTCTACCTCGTCACCTCTGCCTCGCACATGCCGCGCGCGCTGGCGCTCTTCCGCAAGGCGGGCACCAACCCGCTCCCTGCGCCCACACACTTCCTCACGCAACGCAACCGCGGCACCTCCCCCAGCGACTTCTTCCCGTCCTCCGCCGGCCTCCGCCGCGCCGAAGCCGCCACCTACGAATACCTCGGCCTCGCGTGGGCGAAGGTGAGGGGGAAGATTTGAAGAGCAGTAGACAGTAGGCAGTTCAATCCCCGAAGGGGATGCAGATAATAGCCGGGGGTAAGCGAGGGAGCAGCAGCGAGCCACCCCCGGCTAGCGCATCAACATCAATCCGACCCTGAAGGGGTCGCACGGCGCCGCCCGGTGCGGCCCCGGCCGGGGCGGGGGGGGTCACCAGGATAATCCGGGGGCGGCGCTCACTTCGTTCGCTCTGCCCCCGGCTATTATGTTTATCCCCTTCGGGGATACGGCCTACTCCCCCTGTGTTACACTCCACGGCCATGCCGACCCAGCCTTACTTGTTAAAGATTTCAGGCAGCGTCCTCGTCGTCATCGCTTTCGTCATGGCTTTGTGTGTCGCGCCGTTGAGGGTCGCGGCGCAGGATGACGACGATGACGAGCAGCGCGGGGCGCGTGCGGAGTTCTTCGACCGCGCGGAGGACGAGGAGGATTTGAACCGGGAGCTGTGGGAGCACGTGAAGGGGACGCCGTACGCGGGCGTGCTCTCGTACGTCGCGGCGGCGCAGGCGCGTGCGCAGGCGGCGCGCGTGGCCGAGGCCGTGCTCCCGACGGGTTGGAAACTCGCGCCCGCGGGGCGTCAGGTCGAGCTGGGGCGCCTGCCTTACGAGGCCGTGCCGTTCGCGGGCCGTTTGGTCGTCCTCAACACCGGCTACTACAGCGGCGCGGCGCAAGAGATATCGGTCGTTGACACGGCGTCGGGTCAGGTCGTCAACACGCTGAGGCCGAAGCGCTCACCGCCCGATACACCCGGCTCGCTCTTTCCCAGTGCGGTGGTCGGCACGGACGGCGACTTGTACGTGAGCGGCGGCTTCGACTCGAAGGTCGTCCGCATCGACCGGCAGTTCAACGTCGTACGCGAGTACACAGTCGCGGGTTACGCCGCGGGACTCGCCGCAATCGACGCGCACAGGCTCGCGGTGCTCTACCTCGCGGGGAAGGACGACAAGGGCAACTACGTCTCGGGCCGCCTCGCCGTGCTCGACACGGAGACGGGGAAGGTCGAGCGAGAGACGGACGCGGGCTACTTCCCATACTCGGTGCGATACGTCGGCGGCAAGCTCTACGTCACAGTGCTCGGCGAGAACCGCCTGCGCGTCTTCGACGGCGAGCTGAAAGAGGTCGGCGAGATTCCCGTCGGCCGCAGGCCGCAGGAGATGTGCGCCGACGGCCCGCGCCTCTACGTTGTCAACACGGACTCGGACGAGCTGACCGTGATCGACACCGCGCGGGGACGCGTCGCAGGCACGCTGCGCACGAACAACTTCAACAGTCCCTTCGGCACGGCGCCCACGTCGTGCGCCGTCGCGGGCGGTCGTGTCTACGTCACGCTCGCGGGGATGAACGCCGTCGCGGTCTACGACAGGAGCACGCGCCGTCAGACGGGACTGATCCCCGCCGGTTGGTATCCGACGAAGGTTCTGGTCGAGGGCGGCAACCTCCTCGTCTTAAACGCCAAGGGCGTGCGCGCGCGCCGGCCGAACCTGCGCGGGCCGCAGCCCGTCGAAGGGCGCGGCGGTTCGCAGTACGTCCTGACGCTCTTGCAGGGCAGCCTCTCGGTCTTGCCCTTGACGGACGTGAACGCGCGCAACGCCGCGAGCTGGACGCGGCAGGTGCTCGCGGGCGCGCCGACCTTCGACGCGCGGCGCGGTTTCAAGCTGCCCGTCAAACACGTCTTCTACGTCGTGAAGGAGAACCGCTCGTACGACCAAGTCTTGGGCGACCTCGGGCGCGGCGACGGCGATGCTTCTTTGACCCTCTTCGGGCGCGACATCTCGCCGAACCACCACGCGCTCTCCGAGCAGTTCGTCACGCTCGACAACTTCTACGCCGACGGCGAGATCAGCGTCCTCGGCCACAGCTTCACGACGAGCGGCTACGCCTCGCCCTTCCTCGAATGGCTTGCGAACGCCGCCTACTCGGGGCGCTACCGCGGCTACCCCTTCGGCATGGTGCCTTCGGTGACCTCGCCCGCCTACCTCTGGGACGCGCTCGACGACGCGCGCGTCAGTTACAGAATCTACGGCGAGAACTACTACCTCTACACGCGCGCCTACCGCATCCTCAGGGAGGAGTTAGGCGAGCGGAGTCAGGCGTCGCAAAAGTTCTATGCGCGGATGATGAGTCTCGCGTCGGACACGGATCGCGGGCGCATCTTCTACAACTTCGCACACACGTACGCGGGGCGCGGCGACACGGTCGCGGACGCCGAGCGTCTGCTGCGTGACGAGAAATTCGCCGAGGCTTTTTCCGAGTTCCTCGTCGGCGACGAGACGCTCGCGCGCGCCTTCGTCGGGAACCTGCCGCTGCGGCGCCGCTTCGCCGAGTACCTTTCGCGCTACGCGTTCGACTACCGCTCTTGGGACTTGAACCACTCCGACCTCGACCGTTTCGCGGCGTGGCGCGCCGACTTCGAGCGGCACGTCCGCGCGGGGACGGTGCCGCGCTTCAACTACCTCTGGCTGCCCAACGACCACACGAACGGCGCGGACACCAAGATTCGCGCGCCGCAGCAGTTCGTCGCGCAGAACGACGCCGCGCTCGGGCTTTTGATTGAGACCATCTCGCGCAGCCCCGTCTGGCGCGACTCGCTCATCCTCGTCGAAGAGGACGATGCGCAGAACGGTCCCGACCACGTGGATGCGACGCGCATCGTCGCGCTCGCCGCGGGGCCTTACGTCCGCCGCGGCGCGGTCGTCAACGACCGCTACGACCAACTGAGCGCGCTACGCACCGCGGGGCTCCTCCTCGGCTTCCGCCCGCTCAACCTCAACGACCGCATGGCCGTCCCCATGTTCGGCATCTTCGACGCGCGCCCCAACGTCACGCCCTACACCGCGCCCGCACCCATCGCCCTCTCCGACACAGACCGCGCTCGCTATGAAGAACTGCGCCGTGGGTTAAGGTAACAATAAACACAGAGACACGGAGACACAGAGACACGGCTTGGAGCAATAACTCAACAAGCCGTGTCTCCGTGTCTCTGTGTTGAAATCCCTACCGGCTACCGCGCCTACTCATACCGCAGCGCCTCGATCGGGTCGAGCCCGGCGGCCTTGCGCGCGGGGTAGTAGCCGAAGAAGATGCCGACCGCGGCGGAGAAGAGCACCGAGCCGATGATGGAGGCCGTCGAGACGAGCGTCGGCCAGCCGAGCAGGAGCGGCACCGTGACCGAGGCGACGACGCCGAGCACGATGCCCGTCGCGCCGCCCGTCAAACTCAACACGATGGACTCGATGAGGAACTGCGTCCGAACGGCTGAGGAGCGCGCGCCGATAGCCATGCGGATGCCGATCTCGCGCGTCCGCTCCGTCACCGAGACGAGCATGATGTTCATGATGCCGATGCCGCCGACGAGGAGCGAGACGCCCGCGATGCTCCCGAGCAGCATCGTCATCACGCTGTTCGTCTCGTTCGCGGCCTCGGCCACGTCCGACATGTTGCGGACGGTGAAGTCGTCCGCGGCGCCCTGCCCGAGCTTGTGGCGCTGGCGCAGCAGCTCCGCGATCTGCGTCTGCGCCGTGTAGGTCGCGTCCTGCGAGACGGCCGAGACGTAGGCGACCTGCACGCGCGTGTTGCCCAGCAGCTTCTTCTGCACGGACGTGTAGGGCGCGAAGGCCGCGTCGTCCTGGTCGCGCCCCTGCGGGTCTTGACCCTTGCGCGCCATCACGCCGACGACGCGGAAGGGCATGTTCGAGACGCGCACCGTCTGTCCCACGGCGTCCTGCCCGGGGAAGAGGTTGCCGGCGATGGTCTGGCCGATGACGACGACGCGCGCGGCCGTGCGCACGTCGGAGTCGGTGAAGAAGTCGCCGGAGGCGACCGACCACTTGCGTATCTCGGGGAACTGGTCGGAGACGCCTTGAATCTGCGTGCTCCAGTTCTGGTTGCCCGCGACGAGCTGCGAGCGCGAGTTGACGACGGGCGAGACGAGCGCGACGCTCGGCACCTCGCGCTTGATGGCTTCGAGGTCTTCGACGGTGAGCGGGCTGCCCGTGTTCGCGTCGCCCGCGCCGCCGCGGACGCCGCCGACGTTCTGTGCACCCGCCGAGACGAAGAGCAGGTTGGTGCCCATGCTCTCGATCTGCGACTGGACGGTGGCCTGCGCGCCCTGCCCGATGCTGACCATCACGATGACGGCCGAGACGCCGATGATGATGCCGAGCATGGTCAGCGCCGCGCGCGACTTGTTGCGCGCCAGCGCGCGGAAGGCGATGCGGATGATCATCAGGACGTTCATACTCTTCAACCTTCTTCCTCGACTTCGTCGTCGTCTTCGACGGCGGGCAAATTTTTCAACTCCTCGGCCGCGTCGCGCGGGGCGGTGACGCGGTAGTCCTTTTGAATCCGGCCGTCCTTGAAGACGACGATGCGGTCGGCGTAGGCCGCGATGTCGGGCTCGTGCGTGACGAGGACGAGCGTGATGCGGCGCTCGCGGTTGAGGCGCTGGAAGATGTCCATCACCTCGACCGAGGTGCGCGAATCCAACGCGCCCGTCGGCTCGTCGGCGAGGATGAGCTTCGGGTCGTTGACGAGCGCGCGCGCAATCGCCACGCGCTGCTGCTGCCCGCCCGAGAGCTGGTTCGGGTGGTTCTGCTCGCGACCCATCAGTCCGACCGCGTGCAGCGCTTCCGTCGCGCGGCGGTGTCGCTCGGCCGGCTCGACGCCCGCGTAGAGCATCGGCAGCTCGACGTTCTCAAGCGCCGACGTGCGCGAGAGCAGGTTGAAGCCCTGGAAGACGAAGCCGAGCTTGCGCAGGCGGATGTCCGCGCGCTCGTCCTTCGAGAGCTTGGACACGTCTTCGCCGTCGAGCGCGTAGGAGCCGCGCGTGGGGCTGTCGAGGCAGCCGATGATGTTCATCGTCGTCGATTTGCCCGAGCCCGACGCGCCCATGATGGCGACGAACTCGCCCTCGCGGATGTCGAGCGTGACGCCGCGCAGCGCGTGCACCTCCACGTCGCCCATCGAGTAGGTCTTGTGGATGCCTTCGAGCCGTATGACCTCGGGCGCCGACGCCGCGGGCGTAAGCAGAACCCTGTGCGCGCCGTTGTCGAATACGCCAACTTCAAGTGCCGTCTGCATGACTTAACCTCACCCTTTGTCTGTTATCGAGCTCTGCCGCCGCCGCCGCCCACGCGGGGCGCGCCGCCGAAGCCGGGGGCCGACGTGTTCTGCGTGCGCGAAGCCGATGCGGAGGAGGTGACGTTCTGGCCGGTGACGACCACGTCGCCCTCGTGCAACTCGCCTTCGACCACCTCGGTCGCGGAGCCGTCGCTCAGGCCGACCTTGATGCGCCGCGACTGCGGCTTGCCGTCGGCATCCATGACCCACACGCGCCTGAGTTGGCCGGGCAGCACCGGCTCCGTCGCGCGCGCGAACTGAGCACGGGCGCCCTGCTGCTGTGCGTTCGAGCCGTCGCCCTGTTGTGTCGCCGCATCTCCGCCGTTGGCGTTCTGGCGCTGACCGGCGTTGCGGCGCTGGCCGTTGCCGTTGCCAGAGCGCGTCTGCGCGGCATCGGTCGCTTGGGTCGTCTGCGGCGTAAAGCGGAGCGCCGAGTTCGGCACCTTGAGCACGTCGTTGCGCTCGTCGATGGTGACGGTCAGGTTGGCCGTCATGCCGGGCTTGAGCTTCTGCTCCGGGTTCGACACGTCGATGACGACGTTGTAGGTGACGACGTTCTGCACGTTCTGCGGGTTCAAGCGCATCTGCTGAATCGCCCCCTTGAACTCCTCGCCGGGGAAGGCGTCCACCGTAAAGGCGACCGACTTCGCCTGCTCGACGAGGCCGATGTCCGCCTGGTCGATGTTGGCGATGACCTGCATCTGCGTCAGGTCTTGCGCGATGGTGAAGAGCGTGGGCGCCGAAAGAGACGCGGCCACGGTCTGCCCCACGTTCACGTCGCGCGAGACGACGACGCCGTCGATGGGCGAAGTGATCGTCGTGTGCTGCAAGTTGATCTCGGACAGTTGGAGCGCGGCGCGCGCCTGCTCGACCTGCGCGGCGGCGTTCTGCACCTGCGCCTGCGCGCCCGCGACCGAACCCTGCGACTGCTGCGCCTGCGCCTGCGCCTGCTCGATGGCCGCGGCCGCCTGCGTCTGGCCCGCGGTGGCCTGTGACTGCGCGCTCACCTGTGCCATCTTTAACTGCGCGACCGCCTGGTTGTAGCGCGCCTCGGCCGTCTTGTAAGAGGTCTGCGCCGTCTCGTACTCGCGCTGCGCGATGACGCCGCTTTGTAAGAGCGACTGCTCCTGACGCAGGAAGCTCGCGGCGTCGTCCAACTGCGCCTTGAGGACGGTCACGTTCGCCTCGGCGGCAACAACAGCGGCCTGCTGATTCTGGGTCGTAGAGCCGGCGGCGTCGGCCTTCGCGCGGGCGTCGGTGATGCCGGCGTGCGACTGCGCGACTCCCGCGTGCGATTGCGCGACGCCGGCCTGCGCCTGTTGCAACTGAGCCTGCGCCTGCGCGAGGTTGGCGCGTGCCTGCTGCACCTGTGCCTGCATGACCGAGGGGTCGAGCTGCGCTAACAACTGACCCTTCTTCACCGTCGAGTTGAAGTCCGCGTAGAGCGCAGAGATGGTGCCGGAAGCCTGGCTGCCGACCTGCACGGTCGTCACGGCTTGCAGCGTGCCCGTCGCCGTGACGGTGTTGTGCAGGTTGCCGCGCTCGACCTTGGCCGTCATGTACTCGGCCGCGCTGGCGCCACTGCTCCAGTACCAGAAACCGCCCGCCGCGACGAGCGCGACCAGGAGCGCCACGACCGCCAGACGCCTCTTCTTATTCAGAAATGATTTCACTCGCTGCATCTTCTTTTCCCCTGCGGGCGCCTCTCACGTGCGCCTTAAAAACGTCAGAAAATTTAAGGGCGCGAAAACCCGCCCATTAAGCTAGACACCAAGCCCGAGCTTTCGGTTACAGGGCTTAAGAATTTGAAATTTCAAGTTTGAACTTTGAAATAAAAACAAGGCCCTTGCGGCCTGTAACCTAAAGCGCGCGACCGGTGTCTTACCTGATAGAGGCCGTTCGAACGGGTTCGGCCCCGCAGGATTTAAGGAAGAAAAAGGGGGAGATTATGAAGAAGATTTTCGGACTGATTATGAGCATCGTTTTGCTGGCGGGCGCGGCTCTGCCGGCGGCGGCGCAGACGCGGCGCAGCACTTACGCCTCGCGCGCGGCGCAGCAGAGAAGTTACGAGCAGCAGCGTCGGCGTCAGGTCTATTACGACCGCCGCAACGATCGCTCTTTCGTCGATGAGCACCGCGACAAGATTACGGTCGCGGGCGGGACGGTCGCGGGCGCCGTGGTCGGCGCTCTGGCCGGCGGCAAAAAGGGCGCCGTCATCGGCGCGCTCGTCGGCGCGGGAGCCTCGGCGCTCTACACCTACAAGGTGCGCGACAAGAATGACGACTGGCGTCGTTAATGAATAAACGTACACGCGCCGCGCGCGGAGTGTAACCCAGGCGCGCGGCGCGGTGTCTTGACTCAACAGACCCTCTCCCTCGGGGCAGGAAACAAGGTAGACTAGGAGAACATAGCAGTCATGAGGAAACTCGGAAGAATTCAGAAGTTGGGCTTGGCCGGTCTTTCGGCGCTGGCCCTGGCGACCCCCGTCGCGCTGGCGCAGACGGCCGGCGGCGAGCAGTCGGGGCAGAAGACG
>CAXTSK010000033.1:0-18875 GCA_964246655.1 uncultured Pyrinomonadaceae bacterium | reverse complement strand
GTCACGCAGCGCCAATTGGGTGCCGCCGCGATAGTCGTCTTGATAGACCTCGACGTCCTTGATCGACTCGCGCGTGCCGGACAACACGCGTAGCCGGGCGGGGCCGCCGGTCATCGGCCCGACGGCAATGTCGGCCTTGCCGTCCTTGTTGAAGTCGGCGACGGCGATGCTCCCCGGGTCCTGCGGCACGTCGAGCTTGAGCTGCGCGCCGAAGCCGCCCGCGCCGTCGCCGAGCAGGACGGAGACGTTGTGCGAAACGTTGTTCGGCACGGCAACGTCCAAACGGCCGTCGCCGTTGAAGTCGCCCGAGGCGATGGCGGCCGGCCCCGCGCCGACGCCGTACGTCTGCGGCAGCGAGAAGACAGGCGACGCGCAGTCGGCCGCGCGCGCGGTCGCAGAAGCGACGAGCATGAGCGCGGCGAGCGCTGCCGCTAAGTTGGACAGACGGGGGCTAATGCGCGAGGTTCGTATGTGGGGCATCTCTTAACCTTCACTTGGGTGGTGGTCGCTGCGTTATAGCCGGGGAGTTATTAACGCGAGTTACGAAGTGAGTCTAAGCCTCGGGATAAGGCCGCAAGGCGTGATGTTAACTTGCGGGCGGCAGATTATCAAACACTCCGGCCCAAAATTGACGGGGTTCCGGCTTCCACTTCCCGCCGCTCAGAGATGAAAGTCGAGAGGTGATAGTTGCGGTGGGGAAACGGTGCGTTAACTATTGAGGAAGTCGGTATCAGGCTGGAAAGTTCTTGACACGTCGGCGGTGCGGGCATAGAGTGCGCCTGTCACCGGGTAGTTTAACAATCAGGCGGAGGGCGCGATGCCGTCCCTCTTGAAATCCAAGTCTGACGTTTGCCGCGAGCCTCGCGTGGCGAACCCTCCTTTCTAATTCATCACACCAGGGGCGGTCTCATCAACACCTGCGCCCGCGCCGACGCTCCGGAAGGCGTTCTGACCAACTGATCACGGATTCAAGTTCCGAACGGGGCCGAAACATTTCAGGAGAAAGTCTCATACACGTATATTGAGACTGATCCTACCGACGCTGCGCATATTAACTCAGCACCTGAGATGTAAGCGGGCCGCCTTCGGCGCGCGCAACGCACATGCATAACGTTAGATGAAGGAGAATCCGAAATGCCACAGAACGGCAGGCTCAGACTGAACCTTGTTGACGTGTTCGGCAGGCGCCTACAGGAGCGGGTGGATGTCTCGCTCCGCAACCTCGACCTGACCCACGCCCCCGTCCTCCGTGGGCTGGACGCCTCCAAGGTCATCAACATCACCGACCTGTTCACGGGCACGCAGGGCCACTACCAACTCACCATCGACCCGCCCTCATACCACCCCGTCAATCAGTTCGTGGACGTGAGGTCGGGCAATAATCCGATCGAGGAGACCATCACGTTCCCCGTAGACATCGACAAGGTCGTCAGCGTCACCTTCCCGACCTTCCCCAACCTGCCGAGGGAGTTGCGCGCGCTGCTGACGAACAGCCCGAACGTATCCGGCTTCGGGGGCAGCACGGGCCAGGCGCTCTACGACGCGCTCGACGACATTCGCCGCGCCGGAGTCCTCAACATCGCGCGCAAGACGATGGCGACGCGGCTGAACGACACGCAGTCCGTACTCTCACTCGTCAAGGAGATCAGAGAGGTGCGCGGCGACCGCTTCTTCGCGTTCGTGGACAGGCAACTGCGCGAGGAGACGATACACAACGTCAACACGGGTCTGTTCCACGAAGTCCCCGAAATCCTGCACAGCCTCCCCCCGCAGTTCGAGGGGTTCGCGCACGCCAAAAGCTTCAAGACCGCGGACGGCTTCGGGAACCTGCAACTCACCTTCTTCAGGCGCGGCGACGAGTTCGTGGCCGACATCGACATCGACGACGCGGCCGGCATTCGCCACCTCTTCCAAGTGCTGAGGAACCATTTCACCGGCAGTCCGACGCACCCCTACAACATTCACCAGATTCTCGTTAAGCACCAGCACCTCGACCCGGGCTACAGGTTCAATTTGACGTAAGCCCGTCCGCGCCGGGGCGTCGCGCGCGGGAGATTTTTGTTGCCACGCCTGTCGCAGGGCTATTTGCTCCGGCGCGTTGACCTCCCTGGAAACGCCCGGCCGTGGGCCGTCATATTTTTTGCCGGCGCGGGGCGGACGCGGGTATGATGCGCGGCATTCGAACCCGGGCAGGTCACGGCTTTTACACTTCCGACTTTCACGACCGGGGCCCCCGACCTCATGGCCGGCCGCAACGCCCCCGAAGCCCTTACTTTCCGCGCCTCGTAGCACGTTGATAACAAGTCGTCGCAGCCCGCGCGCCGTGGAGCCCTTCCCTGACGGCGTCGGTTAATTCTTACCTCGGCCCGAGCGACGCCCCGCACCCCTTCGGCCCTGTTCTTTTCAGACGCCCGTTAGCCCAGACCCCGAGGAGAATGTTCCGTGTACAATGACCTAATCAAGCGAATCGCCCTGGTCGGCTTCGTCCTCATATCGGCGTGCATGGTCATGGCCCCGAGCTGTGAGAAAAAACCGCCGAAGCCGAAGCCGGGCAAGGTGCTCGACGAGGCGAAGACCGTGGGCCGCTCCCCCGCCTCCTTCCGCGCGCCCGACAGTGACCATTCGGCCGGCGAGGACTACTTCAACAAGGCGGACGGCGGCGTGGCGCTGACGCCCGAGGAGGTGAGGGGGCGCAACACCTGGATCGTCTGGACGGGCGGCAACGACCGCTTCTGGGATACGATCACCGTCAACAGCTTCGGCTCGGTCGATCTCCTCAAGACGCTCTCGTCCTACCCCGGCCCCATCAATAAGAGCGGCGAGCGGATGAAGTTCAGCCGCGACAACCGCTGGGTCTACCTCGGCCTCATCAACGAGCCCTGTTTCGAGAAGGCGTCGGCCCCCGACCCCGAGCGCTTCGGCCTCTGGCTCGACAAGCGTAAGCCCGACTGCCCGCCCGACCCCTTCGAGGACGAGGCACGGTATCCGGGCGTCCGCATCGGCGCGCGCGGCAAGAACATGCCGGTCGGCTCCTTCTACGGCCGGGCGTCGGGCATCGTCGGCCTGCGCCTCTTCCCCAACCCCGCCTTCGACGAGAAGGCCGCGGCGAAGTGGGACCCGAAGCGTTATTACGACGACCCCACTTATTACAACGACAAGGACTTGATTCGGCCCTACCGCGTCGGGATGTCGTGCTCCTTCTGCCACATCGGGCCCGACCCCTTGCGGCCGCCCGCAGACCCCGAAAACCCGAAGTGGGAGAACCTCTCCTCGACCGTCGGCGCGCAATACTTCTGGGTGGATCGCATCCTCGACTGGAAGTCCGACCCCACGAGCTACATCTTCCAGATGTTCCACACCTCGCGGCCGGGCGCGCTCGACACCTCGCTGGTCTCGACCGACAACATCGTCAACCCGCGCACGATGAACGCCATCTATCTGGTCGGCCCGAGACTCGACCAGGCGGCGCGCCTCGGCAAGGAGACGATTGGCGGGGGCGGCCTCGACAACAAGCAGTTCAACGACTACTTCCCGCCGAGCGACCCGCTCAACCGTCTCTTCGTACCGCCCGCGACCGCCGGGTCGCCCACAATCGTCTACTCGCCGCGCGTGTTGAAGGACGGAGCCGACTCGGTCGGGGGACTGGGCGCGCCCAACCGCGGCTACCTCAACATCGGGCGTTTCCGCGTGGAGGGGGTGCTGCACTTCACCGCGCTGGTCGGCGGCGTGCCGCCCACGCCGATCGAGATTGCGGTGGCGCGCAAGAACTCCTCCTACTGGGGGGCCACCGAGGATCAGACGCCGGACATGGCCCGCTTCCTCGTCCGCGCAGGCACGCCGCACAAGCTCAAGGACGCGCCCGGCGGCGAGGCTTATCTGACGAAAGACCAGGCCGTGCTCGACCGCGGCAAGGTCGTCTTCGCGGAGAACTGCGCCCGCTGCCACTCAAGCAAACTGCCCACGCCCGACCGCCCGCTCGGGATGTTCGAGAAGGGCGGCTGCTCGGGCCCCGACTACATGCAATGCTGGAACGAATACTGGACCTGGACGAAGACCGGCGAGTTCAAGACGAAGATGCGCGCCATCGTCGCCGCGCCCGACTTCCTCGACAACAACTTCCTTTCGGCCGAGCACCGCGTCCCCGTCACGCTCCTCCAGACCAACGCGTGCAGCCCGCTCGCGACCAACGGCATCCGCGGCAACATCTGGGACAACTTCACTTCGGAGACGTACAAGCAACTGCCGTCGGTCGGCGAGATCACCGTCTACAACCCGGAGACGGGCGAGCCGATAAAGCTCCCCGTCCCCGGCGGCGGTCGCGGCTACACGCGCCCCGCCTCGCTCGTCAGCCTGTGGTCAACGTCGCCCTTCCTCCTCAACAACACGGTCGGCCGCTTCTTCGATAGTCCGTCGGTCGAGACGCGCATGAAGTCCTTCGACCTCGCCATCGAGCAGATGCTCTGGCCCGAGAAGCGCCGCAAAGACCCTGTGCTGGAGAAAGCGTTCGCCGAGCGCGGCATCAAGGACTTCCCCGGCGTCGTGGATCGCACCACCGAGCGGTGCTTCATCCGCATCGCGCCCGGCTACGTCCCCGACCAGCTCCGGCCGCTCGTCGGCCCCGGCCAACTCCTCTTCCCGAGCATCTTCCGTGACAAAGGCATCGAGATCGGCCCCATCCCGCCGGGCTTCCCCATCGGACTGCTCTCCAACATGGGCTTGACGAACGAAGAGACCGACCCCAAGGCCCGTCTCGAACACGACAAGAAGGTGCTCGCGCTCGTGCTCAACCTCAGCAAGGCGCTCAAGAAACTCGGCCCGAATCCGACCGACGAGCGCGCCCGCGAAGTCTTCGCCGGTCTCGTCAAGCCCATGATGGAGTTGAGCAAGTGTCCCGACTACGTCGTCAATCGCGGCCATTACTTCGGGACGGGCTTCGACGGCGAGGCCGCGCTTTCGGACGACGACAAGCGCGCGCTCATCGAATACCTGAAGACCTTCTAAACATCCGACCTTCCTCGGAGGACGCGACATGAGCACTGCCGAACATGACTACATCGTGGTGGGGTCGGGCGCGGGCGGCGGCCCGCTGGCCGCCAACCTCGCCAAGGCCGGCTTCAGAGTCCTGCTGTTGGAGGCGGGCGGCGACCCTTCTACGGAGGACTTGCAGAGGAAGCGGGGTGAGTACCTCTACAAGGTTCCGATCTTCCACGGGCACTCCACCGAATACCCCAATTGCTCCTGGGACTTCTTCGTCCGCCACTACACGGACGACGCGATACAGGCGCAGGACAAGAAGTTGGTGAAGGACAAAGACCTCCCCGCCGATTTGAAGGGTCAGAAGCGAGTCTGGTATCCGCGCGCCGCGGCGCTCGGCGGCTGCACGGCGCACAACGCCATGATCACGGTTCTCCCGCAGGATAGCGACTGGGACAACATCGCCACGTTCACGGGCGACAGCAGTTGGAGCGCCGAGAAGATGCGCCCCCTCTGGGCGCGCCTCGAACAGTGCAAGTACGTGCAGCGCCCGGGCAGCAACAAGCCCGACGCCGCGCACGGCCACGGCTTCGACGGCTGGCTGCCCACGAGCGGCTCCGACCCCGCGCTGCTGCCGCGGCTCCTGCGAGACAAACAGCTCAGCGGGCTGCTCCTCAACACCGTCATCTCGGCCATACGCGAGCACCTCGGCAACCCTCTGCTTAAACTGGAGACGCGCTTCGACCCGAACGACAGCCGCAACGCCTCCACCCAGGGACTCGTCTTCACCCCGATGACCGTGGACAAGGGCCGGCGGGTCGGCCCGCGCGAATATCTTTTGCGCGTCGAGGCGGAACTCAAGGCGAAGACCGAGGAGTTTAAGAAGAAGCCGCAGGGCAAGCCGCCGGGCTTCCTGACGATCAAGAAGAACGCGCTCGCGACGAAAGTCCTCTTCGAGGGGAAGCGGGCCGTCGGCGTCGAGTACATCGACCGCTCGCACGTCTACCGCGCCGACCCCGAGGCCGCTCAGGCCACGCCCGACCCGTCCCAACTCCCGCGCCTCAAGGTGCTCGCCCGCCGCGAGATCATCCTCTGCGGCGGCGCCTTCAACACGCCGCAACTCCTGATGCTCTCGGGCATCGGCCCGCGCGACCAGTTGGAGAAGTTCAACATCCCCGTGCTCGTCGAGTCGAAGGGGGTCGGCGCCAACCTGCAAGACCGTTACGAGGTCGGCGTCGTCTCGCAGTTCGAGAGCGACTTCACCCTCACCAAGAAAGGCAAGTTCGCCCCGCCCGACAACGACGACCCGGACGAGTTGCTGACCGAGTGGGAGAAGGGCGACCCGAGCATCTACGCCACGAACGGCGCGCTCACCAGCATCATCAAGAGTTCCGACAAGAGTCTCAAAGACCCCGACCTCTTCATCTTCGGCCTGCCCGCCAACTTCAGGGGCTATAGTAAGGGGTACTCGAAGGAGTTGCAGCGTCACCGCAACCTCTTCACCTGGGCCATCCTGAAGGCGCGGACCGAGAACACCGGCCGCGTCGAGCTTACGTCCGCCAACCCCTGGGACCCGCCGTTCATCAACTTCAAGAATTTCCGCGACGGCCAGGGCGTCAACGACAAGGACATGAACGCGCTCCTCGACGGCGTCAAGTTCGTCCGCAAGATGAACGCGCGCCTCAACCAGGACAAGGTCAGGAATACGGAGGTGTGGCCGGGGCCGGAGAAGCAGGACGACGCCGCGCTCCGCGAGTTCATCCGCAACGAGACGTGGGGGCACCACGCCTCCTGCACCTGCCGGATGGGAAGGGACGAGATGTCCGTGCTCGACAGCCGGCTCCGCGTGCGCGGCGTCGAACGCCTGCGGGTCGTGGATGCGTCGGTCTTCCCGAAGATACCCGGCTACTTCATCGTCACCGCCGTCTACATGGTCAGCGAGAAGGCGTTCGACCTCATCAAGGAGGACGCGGCTTGACTTAGAACCCTCGCGCGGATGAAAACGACTTCTTCCCGCCCTCTTATATCTTCAACAACGCCGTCACCTTCCACTTCGCCTTCGAGCCGGCCGATGGCGACAACGTCGGAGACATCAGCGTCCGCTGACGGCCGTCTGCGGGCAGCGCCCGAGCGCCTCGCGGACGCGCGCGAGGATTGACTCCGTGTACTTGGCCTCGCCCCTCAGGTTCGGGTGGCCCGTGCCGGCGGCCTTGCACACGAGGAGGCGGATGGGGTCAGGTTCGTACGCCGCGCACTGCGGCTGTCGCGCCTCGTACATCTGGTCGTCGGAGCGGAACCCGCCGCCGGGCGCGCTGCCCACGATCTTCCAGAGCGCGGTGTTCGGGGCGCCGTAGCTCTCGTCGGGCGTGAAAGGGATGTGCGCGAAATATGCCCGAGGCCGTCCGCCGTTCGGCGCGGCGCCCGCGCGGCGCTGCGCGTCCTTCCGGTTCGCCTCGTCCACGGCCCGCTGAAAGTTTCTATCCGACTCCCTGTACCAGAGCGTCGAGAGCGCCGCCTGTCGCTTGAGGAACGCGTCCGGCCCGCGCTTCAACATCTCGGCCTCAACCCTCTTCATCATCTTCGGCCCCTCGTCGAGGCCGAAGAAGGCTTCGATGAGGTCGCGCATGGTGTTCGGGTCGGTCTGCTCCGAGAGGATCGGGAAGTAGCCGGGGACGACGACGACCGCGTTCGGGAAGGTTTGCAGGATGGTTTCGAGCAGGTCGCGCATCGCATCGCCGCAGAACTTGCGGGCGAGGCTGATGATCTTGTCGTCGGGCGTGAAGAAGTTGATGATGCGTGCGACGGTCACGTCGTTGATGCCGCCGTCCACGACGACGAGGCCGACCGACTCGCGGGGCACGCCCGCGCCCGCGTAATCCTGAACGGCCAACTCCACCTCGGCGTTAATGGTCGGCCTGCGTGCCGGCACCTCGCCGGGCGCGTCGGGGCAGAATTTGTGCTTTGGCAGGATGGTCGCCTCCGAGTGGGACAGGACGCGCAGGTTCACCCTGCGGCACACGATCTCGCGCTCAAGCGCCTCCTTCACCTTGTTATAAAACTTCTCCTCCTCCCTCAAGCCCTGCCCCCACATCACCGAGTCGCCGAGGACAAGCATCTCGAAGGGGCGCTCCTGCGCGAAGGCCGGCGCTAAGGGGCGGAGGCCGACCAGCAGAAAAGGGGTGGCGGCCGCCGCCTTCGCCGAGCGGCTGAGAAATGTTCTGCGATCGAGTCGTCTCATGGCGCGAACTCCTCAGAGCAAGTCGTGGCCCGGGTCAAACCCTCGGGTGGGACTGGAAGTGGATGAGTATCTCGTGGATGTCGCAGGGGTCGGCGTCATCCACGAGAATCTATGCCGGCTCTGCCTCGTCAGCCGTTTTGACGACTGCCTCACACCACGGCGGTCAGGGTGGATTTGATGGTCGAATCAGCGCCGTTAGGGAAATCAAGGAATGAGGTCATCGGATTCGACTGATGATGTATTGATGCGTAGCCGACGGGAACGCCCGTCGGCGGTATTTGACCCTGAGGATGCCGGAAAGATACGCCCGGCGGCGGTGCGTGTCAAACAAATTCGGGGCAGGCGAAGTGCGCCCGAAATTCTGCTTGACACTCGTGCCTGCTTCATAGATGGTGCGAAAACTGCTTCGACGCGCTTCAGGTGAAAGATGGAATAAGGGTTGACCCATGAGGTGTTCATTGCTCAAGGCAACCTCCGCGATAATCGCTCGGCTCAATAAGCGGCTGTGTTATAAAAAAATAGTCTGAGACTTGAAGTGCCCGGCGCGAAGTCGGCCATGCGATGACTCCGGGTGGCCGTGTTACGGCAACAGTCGAAGTTCGTTGCTTAGCTGTTCGCGATAGCTACTTGAAGAACTTTCGCGCTCGGAGGCGTTGTATTTATGAGCAGACTGACCGGAAGTCGCCGAAAGAGCGCGAGGTTAAATTATGTCCGAGAAGTTATTGCCGAAAAGACATAATTCCTGAACATCATGGACATGCCCGCCACTCGCCTCATCACTGCTTTTCTTCTCTTCACCTTCGGCGGCGGCGCGGCCACGCTATCGACGGTCGGCCGTCCCTATCCGCGCGAACGTCTGCTACAGCGGTCGGCGACTCAGGAAGAGATCGGTAAGCCCGCCGGGCCGGCCGCGCCTGAAGGCGAGCCGCCGAAGTTGTACATGGTGCTGGCGAGGGGGAAGACCGGATTCATCGACCGCACGGGTAAGCTCGTCATTGCACCGAAGTTCGACCTGATGTGGTTCCCGCACGCGTGGTCGGGCGAGGTGGGAGACTTCTCGGAAGGGATGGCCCGCATCAAGGTTGAGGCGGGGCAGAGCCCACTCACGACTATGACGAAGTACCTCAACGGGTTTATAGACGCGAAGGGCAACGTCGTCATCCCGCCGCAATACGAGGAGGCGGAGGACTTCTCCGAGGGGCTGGCGGCCGTGCAGGTGAGCAAGTGGCGCGAGGGCTACAACACGACGAAGGATCGATACGGCTACATAGACAAGGCGGGGCGGACGACCATCCCGGCGAGGTTCTACGCGGCCGGCAGCTTCTCCGAAGGGCTCGCCAACGTCTGCGAGGAGGACGCGGGCTGCGGCTACATCGACCACGCGGGGCGGATGGTGCTGCCGCTGCCGTTCAGCGGCCTCGGCGAGTTCAGTGACGGGATGGCGACGGTGGTCACGGCCGGCGGTAACGACGGCATCATCGACAGGACGGGCCGGCTTATCTACGAAGGGCGGTTCCCGTCGCTGCGGCAGAGGTGGTTCTACGACGGCCTAGCCTCCGTCCGCTTCGACGACAAGAAGGGGTTCATCGACAAGACGGGGCGCATCATCATCAAGCCCGTATATGAGAGCGCAGGCGATTTTTCCGAAGGGCTCGCGCCCGTCAAGGTCGCCGGCAAATACGGTTACATCGATAAGTCGGGGGCGATGGTCATCGCGCCGCAGTTCGACGCGGCCTCCGGCTTCTCGGACGGGCTGGCGGTCGTCGGCCGGGACGGGAGGCGCGGCTATCTCGACAGGAAGTACGGCTACATAGACAAGTCGGGGAGAATAGTCAGCACGCCGCGATTCTACAGAGCGGAGGACTTTTCCGAAGGGCTGGCCGAAGTCGAAGTTCAGGACGGGAGGGGCCGCGTCACGTGCGGCTACATTGACACCACCGGCCGGATGGTCATCAAGCCGCGCTTCCACTTCGCGCAACGGTTCTCCGGCGGCATTGCGATGGTGAAGCCCTCGTTCTACACGATGGCGTACATAGATAAAACGGGCAGGTACGTATGGGGGCCTTCGAGGTGACGGGGAGAAGCTCGGCCTAACTTTAACTTTGAGGTGCGCCACTGACCGGGATTTGTTGCGACGGCCTGCTTCGACCATGCCAATCACTCTACGCGCACGCGGTCGGTCTGCCCGCGGCCGAAAGTCTCCGGCGCGTACATCTCTTCGGCCTTCGCGGGCGGTACGACGTACAGACCCGGAGTCGTCGCGCGCGCGAAATAACTGTACTCGTGCTCGCCCTCCCACAACAGCGACGTGAAGGCTTCGACGCGTTCGTCCCGAAGATTCTGGTGTTCGTACCAAGGCCCGCGCCCGAACCAGTAGTAATTGATGACGCCGCGCCCGCTTCGGTAGACGCCCGCCTCGCTCGACGCGTCCGGCAGACGCTCGGTCGTGGCGAGTTCCGGATTCAACGCTTCGAGCCCCGCCGGCAGCGGGTCAACGAGCGCGACGTGATAGCGCCGCGCCGGATTCAACATGCGGACGCGGACACGCACCCGCGCGCCTGCCCTGACGTGCCACACGCCTTCTGCGTCGCGCTTCACATCGCGGGGGTCGTCCACCGCCTCGTACACGCGCTCGACGCGGAAGCCGTAGTCGGCCGCTTCGAGTTTCAAATTCGACGGCGCGTACCGCGTGCCGACGCGGAAGTAGAGACGCCCCACGCCCTCTTTGCCGATGGTCCGGGCGGCGGGCGCGCCCGCCGTGCGCTCGGCGAGCGCGGACATCGGGAGGTTGAGTTGCTGCCGGTCAACCGAGCGGCCCTTGAACGCCTTCTCGCCCGCGAACGCGCCCCCGAGCCAGACGCGCGCGACGAAGTCGGGCGTCGCCTTCTCGTAGGTCTGAAAGTAGCGGTCGAGCGCGAGCAGGATGAAGACGTTCTCCTGAGTGTTCGACCAGCGCCCGCGGCGTCGTCCGTCGAGAAGGCCGCGCACGAGCTTCGGGATGAGGTCGCTCGCGGGCCGGTCGCCGATGAGCGCGTCGAGGAGGACGCCGTCGGCGCGCCGGTCGGACTGCAAGGTGGTGTACGCGCCGTCGTTGTAGCGGTCGGCGAAATGCGCCGCGCCCGCGGTCTCCGTGACGCGGTTGTTGAGATGGCGCCGGATCGCGTCGGACTCGTTCGCCGATGCCGCGTCGCCGGAAAGGACGGGCAGCAGCCAGCCGAGCGATTCGAGCGAGAGCTTTTCGACGCCGCCCGCGTTCGCTATCAGCCGGCGCGCGCCCGCCGTGTCGCGGTCGTTCGTCAACGCGCGGACGTAGAGGGCGTAAGCCTGAATCGCGCGCTTCGCGTCGGGGCTGTACTCGTTCGGAATCTTCGAGTTGATGTCGCGCAAGAAGCCGTGCGCCTTCTCCAAAATCTCTTCGGGCACGTCGAAGCCCTTGGCCTTCGCGCGGACGAGTGCGTGCGCGACGTGCACGGAGACGAACGGCACGGACGGTTTGCCCTTCTGCCAGAAGTCGAAGCCGCCGTCGTCGTTCTGCAACGATTGCAGGCGCTTGATGTCCGCCGCGACGGACGCGCGCATCTCTTCGGGCGTGGGCAGGTCTTTGGTCTTGAAGGCGGCCAGCACGTCCTTGAGCGCGGCCACTGAGATGACGCGCGAGGCGATCTGCTCGCTGCAACTGAATGGGTAGCTGTAGAGGTAGATGAAGGCGTCGGTGAGTTCCTGTAACTGCGTCGAGGCGGTCGTGACTTCCAGGCCGCCGAAATCTCTGACGGCGTCGGCCGGGGCTTTGACGGGCTGCGCGACGGCGCCCTCGTCAATCACGCCGTAGGTGGCGAAGGCTTCGGTCGTGGCGGGCGTATAGACGGGGAGTGAGATTTCCGCCGCGTCTCTGCTCGCCCCCGAAGAGGCCGCGACCTGAAACCGCGCCGTGCCGGGCTTGACCGCTGCGACGGGGAAGCGCACCTCGACGCGGTCGTGCGCGGGGACGCTGACGCGGCGGCCTGCGCCCTCGGTCAGTTCGGCGTTGGTCGCGCGCACGGCGACGCTGACGCTCAACGCGCGGTCGGTCTGGTTCTGCAAGACGACGGGCAGCTCCGCGCGGTCGCCGAAGTTGAGGAAGCGCGGCGCCGACGGCCTCGCCATGAGCGGCAGCCGTGCGGTGATGGCCGACTCGCCCATGCCGGCGAGCTTGCCGCCCGCGACCGAGACGGCCATCACGCGGTAGCGCGTCAGGTTGTCCGGAAGCTTCACCCTGACCCGCGCGCGCCCCGCGGCGTCGGTCGGCAGCGACGCCGCGAACACCGCGAGGGCGCTGAAGTTCTGACGCAGTTTGATCTGCGCCTCGCCCTCACCCGATGCACTCTCCGAAGTCACATTCACCGTCTCCATCGCGTAGGACGCGTTGACTGAGCGGTCGTAAGAGCCGAGGGCTTGAAGCGTGCGGAACGAACGTGTGTAATCAACGCCGCCGCCGCCGCCGGGGCCGCCGCCGCCTTCTCTAACCAACTGGTCCGGGTCGGAGAGTTTCACCTGCTCGCGCAGGTGGTAGTCGCTCGTGTCGGCGTCGCGCCCGTAATAAAAGACTCTCAGGGGATCTCCGAGCCTGTAGTTGGTGAGCGCGAGCACGGCCTCGTCAACGACGACGACGGCCGTCTCCGTGCCTTGCACGGCGCGGCCCTGCGCGTCCTTCACCTCGACATCGACGAGAGTCTCTTTGCCCGGCTCAAGCACCGTCGCGCGCGGCGTGGCCTTGACGCTCAGGCGGCGCGTGTCGGGCGGAACCTCCAGGTTGATTTCGCCGGAGGCGAACGCGGGACGCTTCGGCAGGTCTGCGCGCTCCTTCCCCTGGTCGTCAACGCGCACCGAGGCGCCGACCAGATCGACCTGGACGTGAACGTTCGGCGTCATGGCCTCTTCGACTGGCACGCGGAGGGTGTAAGAGTTCTCGTCCATCCGAAAGCGCTCGGTGCGCAGCAGCCCCGAACGCCTGACTGTGATGACGCCTTCGGCGGGCGCGAAGGGCGACTGCACGAGGATCTCGGCCACGTCGCCGCCCTTGTAAGTCTTGCGGTCGGGGATGAGGTCGGCCCGCTCCTGCTTGACCTCACGGTTCGGCGGAAGCTTGCCGCCCGCGACCCAGAGCGAAAGCTGCGTCTCGTTCAACCTCTCGCGGTCGTCGCGTACGCGCGCCGTGAGGCGGTACGCCCCGCCCTCCCTGACGGGCCAGCGCACGCGCACGGCGTCGGCGCCGCTCTTGAGCGTCTGCTCCTGCGCGTCCACCTCCTTCTGCTTCCACTCGCCCGCCTCGTTCACGTAATCGAGACGCACGAGTCGCAAGTTAACGTCGCGGCCCGCGAGCGCCTGGCCGTCGAGGTCAGTGGCGATGACCGAGAGGTCGAACGCCTCGCCCTTTTGCACGAACGTGCGCGCGGGCCGCAGGCCGACGTACACGTCCGCGGGGTGGACGAGCATCGTCGTCACGGCGGCGAGCGTCTGCCGGTTCACGTCCTGCACGCGCGCCTCCGCCAGCACGCTCGAAGGCCGCGCAGGGCTGACCGAGTCGAAGTCCAGCTTCAGCACGTGGCGGCCTTCCGAGTCCGTGCGCCCTTTGAACGTCTTACTCGTCGATTCGCCCCCGCCGCCGCCGTAGTCGAACCACCACGGGACGAACTTGCCGAACGTGTAGTCGTCGCGGTTGGGCGGCGTGTAGTTGGTCGGGACGGCCGACACAGTCCATTCGACTTCGGTCTCGGCGAGGCCGCCGCCCGCGTAGTATCTGGCTTCGGCCGTCGCGGTCGCCGAGGCGCCGACGAAGTGCGGCGCTTCGGAAGAGCGCGCGGTCAGCTCGAACTCGGGGCGCCGGAACTCCTGCACCTGGAAGTGGTGAGTGAAATCGTCGTAATCGTCCGTGTCCTCTCCGTCATAGCTTGTGAGTTCGAACTTGATGCTAGCCTCGCCGAGGTGCATCGTCGGCGGGAGCTTGAGCTTGAGGTCGAAGCCCGCGAGCGCGTTCAGCTTCGCCGTGCCCTTCGCGACCTCGTTGTTCGCGGAGTCCTTCAGGACGTAATAAAGCGTCTCGCCTTCCTCCGGCACGTACATCCCGGTGTCGCCGGTCGGCGTGGTGTCGATCTGTCGGAGCCAGCCCTTGACGGTGACCTCCTCGCCGGGGCGGTACATCTTCCGGTCGTCGAAGACATACCAGGCGACTGTCGAGTAAGAGTCGCCGCGCCGCCAGCGCGCGTTCTCCGCGCCGCCCGTGTAAGGCGAGAAAGACTGCGGCAGCATTGCCACGTCGTCGCCACGTCTGGCGACGATGACGGCGGGGCGGTTCTCGTCCGTCTTGACGCTGCCGTCTAAGGGAAAGTGTGCCACGCCGTCCGCGCCCGTCGCCGCGCTAAGGTTTTCAGGCCAGACCGACAACTGCACGTCCGCGAGCGGGCTTCCGTCCTTGAGCGAGTTGGCCCACGCGACGAGCGTGCCCTTATCGACGAAGGCGTCGAGCCCGATGTCTGTCGCCTCGACCCAGGACTCGACGCTTCCGTCCGGGTTGCGGTACGCGTAGACGCGCACGGGGTCACCCGGCTCCGCCAACGGCGTGACGCGCACGAACGCCTGTCCGTAACCTTTCGACAGCGCGGGCGCAAGGTCGATTGAAGTCTGTACGAGTTCGTCGGGCGTGGCCTTTATCTCGGCGACGCGTTCGAGGGCGAGCCGGCCCGGCGGCGGTGGCGGGGTCTTCTCCCCCCCGACCCTTCGCGACCAGATGTAGCGCCGGTACTGCTGCCAGTCTTCGGGGCCGACCCTGTACAACTCCACCTTCAGCTTGCGGTAGTTGATGCTGTAGACGTTGAAGGAACGCCCGGCCGCCGGGTCGAGCACGACGAAGCCGTCGCTGTCGGTGAAGAGTCTCGGCTCGGGCGTCGTGACGTTGAACATGACCTTGTCGTCGCCCGAGAGCGTCTGCCCGAAGATGTCCTGAATCGAGCGGGAGAGCGTCACCGTGTAGACGGTGGTACTGCGCTTGACGCCCTCGATGAGAATCGAGCTGCCGACCCCCGTCACCTTCATGCCGGGGATTTCCGGAGAGACGCTGACCAGCGAGGGGCTGAAGCTCTTCTGGTCGAGCTGGTTGCTGAGCTCCAGGTTTATCAAGTCGAACGGCGAGCAGCGCTTGTCGTAACCGCAGTTCGTCGAGGTCACGCGCAGGGGGCCGTAAGTTTTGAAGGAGAGCCCCTGTTGGCTCGCCGTCGTGCGCGGCCCTTCCATCGAAGGCGTCCCCGGCGGGACGACGACGTTGATCGTCGTGTTGCCCGGCAGCGCGTCCTTCGTCTCCCCGCCCGCTTTGACGGCACGAAGCGCGAGCCAGCGCCCCTCCTGCGACTGCTTGACGAGTTCGCTGACGTACGAGTCCGCGGCTATCTCTTCGCGCGTGGCGAGTCGCAGGCGAAAGCTTCCTTCGGGCTGGGGTTTCAGCATTTCAAGCACGCGCGCGGCATCAATCCTCTGGTCGAACTCCATGAACATCAGCGCGTCGCGCGACACACCCACGGCGTCGGGGTAAAACCTCTTCAGCGTCGGCGGCGGCGTTGAGAAGCTGAAACTCTTCTCTTCCGCGAGGGCGTTTCCGGCCGCGGACTTCGCGCCCGCGCGGACGCTGACCTTGTAATCGGTCGCCATCGGCATCCGGCCGCCTTCCGCCTCCGGCTGGAAGACGAGCGTCTGCGCGCTCACCCAGCGCCAGCGGCCCGCGGGCTGGGGGGTGAGTTTGACGGGGACGCTGGCGGCGGCTTCTTCCTGCGCGGAGACCGCGACCATCGGCTGCGAGAAAGTGATGTTGAGCGCGGGCGCAAGCTCGACCTCGCCCTCCGGCGCGAAGCGCAGCACTTCGAGCGGCGCGCCCGTTTTCGAAGGGGCCGACGGCCCGCCCTGTTCGGGCTGTGCGAACGCGGCCTGTATGGTCTGCCCCGCGCGCGGAGGCGGTAAAGAACTCTCGCGCAGCTTGAAGTCTTGAACGTCGCCGGCCTCGCGCGAGACGGGCGGCAGTCGCGCGAGCAATCTCTCGGTCTCCGTCTTCGGCAAGGGCGCGGCGACGGCGACCGTGTGCGGCGCGGGGCGCTCGGCCTTCTCTTTCCCTCCGGCCAGGCGGAACTGCAAGCCCCTCTGCGCCGTGTCATCGTCCGCCTGCTCGCCGTCTTGAGTTACGCGCGCGCGGGACGGGGGCGGAACGAGCGTCAACAGAGATGTAAGAATCAACGTGAGTGAGAGGAGCGACTTGAGTCTCATCAATGGCCTCTTCGGGTGTGACGCTCGTAAGACTTGCGTCGGACTTTTATGTCTGACACTTAAAGGCTCGTGTGGAATGGAACAGTAAAGGGGCGTGCTTGCGTAACTCTCCGTGTCCGACGGTGCGGCTTCACTTCGAGCCACAGACGCCGGAAGGTTTGAGTCAGTTCCCTCTCCCTGTTGCCCGTTGGATGCGAGCTTGTGTGAAGTTGGATGGATGGGCTTCGGGGTAAGTTTGAAGGATTGGTCGTTGTTCGTTCGGAACTAATAAGCCTTGACCCACCCACTCGCAGGAACGAACTCTTTCTTCGCGGGGTCAATCGTCAGGACGTACGCGCCCGCGGCCCCGACCCGCCGGTTCGGCCCGAACGTCAGGCGCGGGGTGAGGCCCGTGTCGAAGTCGTAAAGACCTTCGAGCGCCGCGACGAGTTTCTCGCGTGTTAGGTCGTTGCCCACGCGCGCCAGCGCCTCGACGAAAATCTTCGCGGCGGCCAGAGCCGAGAGCTGTGACGCCGTGTGGCGCGGCGCGAGCTTGTACTTCTCTGCGAGCGCGCGGAACTCCGCGAGCCCTGCGGGCGTCAAGTCCGCCGGCACGGTCGGAAAGGAGAGGAACACCTTGCCGCCAAAGGTCGGCGGCAGCGTGTCTGGAACTTGCCTCCCGGCCATGGCGCCGATGAGGAAGAGATGCGGCGTCCATCCCGCGGCCTGCGCCTGCTCGATGAGCGCGGCCTCATCCCCGCCGAGGCCGAAGAAGAAGACCACGCCCGTCCCCTGCTGCTTCAAAGTCTGTGCGAGCCGCGCCGCGTCGAGCCCGCCGCGTGCGTAGGACTGTCGGGTGACTGCGCCCCATCCGGCCTTGCGCGCCTGTTCTTCGGCGGCCGTGGCCGCGGCCGTGGCCAACTCGTTCTCCGCGTGAATCACGACGGCGCGCGAACTCTTCAACTCCGGTTTCGACGCCGCGAAGTTGACGAGGGCGCGAGCCTGCTCGCGCACGCCGGGCAGGAGATAGAAGACGTAGTGGTTGGGCGGAGTCTCGACCTGGGGCAGGAGCGTCGCGGCCCCGACGAGGGGGACTTCCTCCGCGCGCGCCAGCGCCGCAAGCTCCCTGTCCGCGCCCGCGCTCAGTCCGCCGACGAAGGCGAAGACCTGCTCGCGCCGGACGGCCTCGCGTGCGGCGGCGCTGTCCGAGTCAACCACGCTCAGCTCTATCTTCCGGTTGTAGATGCCGCCGCGGCCGTTGACTTCGGCGAAGTAGGCGGCGAGCACTTCGCGCATCGCCGTTCCCGTCTCGGCCAGAGGGCCGCTCGCGGGCAAGAGCGCGCCGACCTTGACGGCATCGACGGTCAGGCCCGGGTCGCGATCCGACTCGATGCGCTTGAGGTAGGCGACGAGGTCGGCCATGTCGTCGGCGTGGATTTTGTAGCGCGGCATCGCCACGAGCATCGTGTTCCCGGCGGGGTCAACTCCGCCGGTGACTGCGCGTGCGAAGGATGCCTCGTCGAACGGGCCGTGCACTTCCGCGAAGTCGTCGTCGGCGACCAGCACCACGTCAGATTCCCCGCCGTGACGCCGCCCTCGGGCTTGCCCTCGCCCCGCGAGCCGTGGCAGCCCGCGCACGTCATGGTGGAGCCGGGCACGTCCAGCTCTCCGACCGTCGCGCCCAGCTCGCGCCCTGAAGCGGGCTCGCCGCGGAGGTAGATGGCACGGCCGCGTCGCTCCTGCGCCGTCAGAGGCCGCGGCTGCTCCGCCGCCGCCTGCCAACGCGCGCGCGCCGCCCGGGCCGAAGCGTCGCCCGCGCGGAAAGAGGTCGCCACCGGAAGCATGAGCGCAAGGAAGGCGACGATAATTTTATGTCGCGCCGTCATTCCTTTTTGTCGTTCATGACGCTCTCGACGATTTTATAAAGCTCGTCGGCGCTCGCCATGCCGAAGGCTTTCTTCCAGAGACCGGTTGCTTCGTTGCCGATAATCCAGATGGTCTTGTGGTCGTTCTTGTCTTCGACGTACTGGCCGAGCTTATACAGCGCCCAGTCCACGTTCTCCTTCTTCCCCGTCAGGAACATCCAACCCGGCCGCGCGTGAAACTTCGCCGCATACTCCTTGAGCCGCGCGGGCGTATCGGTCAAAGGGTCTACGGTGATCGAGACGAGGAACACGTCGCGGCCGAGGCGTTCGCCGAGCGCCTCCTGCACCTTCTCCATGTTGCGGTTCATCGGCGGGCAGACCGACGTGCAGGTGGTGAAGAAGGCGTTGACGACGACCGTCCGGCCCTTGAGCACGTCCGTATACAGGCGCATCGTCCGGCCGTCCTGATTCAGAAGCTCAACGTCTGTGAAATACTTCTGCGCGGGCGTCTGTGCGGCGGCGGGCGCCTGCCCGTG
>CAXTSK010000032.1:0-18927 GCA_964246655.1 uncultured Pyrinomonadaceae bacterium | reverse complement strand
CCGCCCCGCCCCGAAGCAAGAGGCCGCGGCGTCCGGATGGCCCCACCGGAGGCGCCTTTGCCGGAACCGCTCCATCATTCGGGAAATAGGATTTGCAGTTTTTGCTAAGGCTCTAGAGCGCATTTGACAACGTCCCTCGGCATTTGTAAATTTAATCCCGTCAGTCGTTGGGAGGTCGTCCAATGGTAGGACTCCAGACTCTGGATCTGGCTATCGGGGTTCGAGTCCCTGCCTCCAAGTTCAATCAAGGCAACACAAAACGGGCGGCTCTAATTTAGAGCCGCCCGTTTTGTGTGCCTACAGTGTGCCAAGTCTTAGCCTGAACATAGAATTGTCGGGCGAAATTACTTGTCTGTTTTTTTGATAATGCTTTTCAGCCGCGTCTGCGGGGCCTTCCGCTTCCCCGAAAGCGCCTTGTGCCGGGTGGTGAGGATGGAGATGAGCGTCTGATGAGTAAGGCCGAGCAGCTTCGCCGCCTTCGTCACGCTCCCGCCCGACTCGTCTAAAGCCTGCCCGATTAGCTTAGCCTCAAAATCGTGAACCGCTCCGAAGAGGCTAAAATTCTTTTCGTGAAAGGGCGTGTCGGAGAGCCGCCGCATGACTACGCGAGAGCACGCCCTTAAGCGTGCTATGTCTTCCGCGTCCTGCGTATCCTTCAGAAGCCGGTCTGCCCTCTGGTATGCCTCATAGACTTCGGCCGGGGGCAGTCGCCTTGTCGCCCCATGCTCTTCGATGAGGGTGAGCAGAGCTTGACCCGCGCTCGTCAGCGCCCCGACCGACTCGGCCACTTCCGCCGCCCGATGCAGGACGCTGATAGAGGTGTCGAAGGCCCACAGACGCCCCCAGATCACGCCCTGCACGGTCAAGGCTTCTGCGTGTAAGGCGGATTCGTCGCCCTGCTCTAAGGTCTTGAGAGCGCCCGCCAGCGTGCGTTCCGCATCTCTGTACCTCCGTTCGGCAACTAAGACGCGCGCCCGCGTCTCGTCTACCTGCGCCAGACTCCCCGCGTCCCTCAGTCGCGTAAAGACCATCTGAGCGCGGTCTAAGTGTTCGTGCGCCTCCGCGTACCGACCCAGTTTATAAAGAAGGAACGCGAGATTATTTTCTATGCGCCCGACGTACCTTTCATGACGCGCAAGTCCGAGGTGATAGGCGGCGGCCGTGTATTCGATTATGGCGCGGTCGTAGTAATCTTTACGGCGCTCCGCCGTACCCAATCTCCTCAACACGATGGCTAGTTCGTTGTGGAAGATTCCGCGCAGGCGGTGACTCACACTCTTTCCGAAGAGCGGCGCGGATTCAGTGAGAAGGCTGAACGTGTCAGCGTACCGGCCCGCCGAAGACTCGACCACGGCAAAGCATAGGACAGCCTTCGCCTTTAGTTCCGCGTTCTCTTCGATGAGCGCGGTGGTGCTTTCCAGCACGGCCCGTGCGTCCGCATATGCGCCCTCGCGCCAGTAACAGATCGACAAGTCCGCGCGCGCGGTCGCCGCTCTTTTCGCCTCCCCCAGCTTTTCAAAGAGTGCGGCGCTTTCACTGATAAGGTCTTTTGCGAATTCCTGCGCCCCCTTCACCTTGCCGAGCCATCCTGAGAGCACGCCAGCCTGTAAAAGCACCTCGGCGGCCGTCTTCTCTGTCACTCCTTCGACGTTCGGGCGCTCGCCCATTCCGCGCCAAAGCTCGCCTAAAGTCTCGCGGGCGTCTTCATACTTCCCCTTGTGGATGAGGTCTGCCGCCACCTGAGAGCGGAGCAGGGCACGCTCGTCAGCGGTAAGAGAAGGGTTATCTAGTTCCTTCAGACGTTCATCTGCTAAATTCATGTGAGGCAAGTCCTTCCTGTAATAGTCGAGCCTTCGACTATTACGAAAAAACCGTCACATCCTTGCGGGATGGACGGTTGAACCATTCGACCACTTCATAACAGAAAGAGAGAAAGAGCGATGCGAAAACCGTTAACGATAGTCGCCTTGCTGCTGGTTCTTGGCTGCCCCACGTTCGCGGGTGAGATGCACACCCCTCCCGCGCCTGAGCCGGCCCCGGCGAGCGCCACACAAGAGCCGACGGGCGGCGCGACGCTTAACGGCATTATCCACATACCGCCGGGAGAGTCGGAGAGCCTGACGCAGACCGTGTTAGAACTGCTCGCGGTTCTACCGTCGTTGCTCTAAGACCCCGTTAGTTCAACCGGAGCGAGTCGTCCTAGTGGCGGCTAGGTATTAGTGTGTCGTTGCGAGCGGCGGAATGCGGAGGTGACGCCCACAGGCGGGAGAGTAACGCTGCGCGTCATAGAATGCAACAGTTTTTGCAGAACCCCTTTACCTGCTACTGCCTCCCACCCTCAGATGTGCCGGCGGTTCTTGAGAATCTTGACGAAGGAGCCGGAGCGCAGCTCTTCGACGGTGAGGCCGCTGAGGCGGACGGCCTCGTCTTCGGTGATGGCGCCGCAGTTGGTCGCGCGGAGGAAGTAGTTGAGCAGGCCCTGGCCCGTGGCGGCGTCGTCGAACACGTCGCCGACGAGGGTGGCGCGCGCGGCCTTTTCGACGAAGTTGCTGAGGCGCTCGGACGCCGGCCCGAGGCTTTCGAGGAAGAAGGTGTAGACGGCCGCGTAGCGTGTGGGGAGTTGCGCCGGGTGCAAGTCCCACCCTTGATAGAAGGCGTTGGTGAGCGAGTGCTGGATGTGCTCGTAGTGGAGCTTCCAGGCGCGGTGCACGGCACGTCGGTTCTCCTCCTCTTGCTCTTCCGTGAGCGCGCCGCCCTCGGGCGCGCGGTGGACGGGCACCGGCATGATGTTGGTCGCGCCGTCCGAGAGCCACACGCCCGTCCCGCCCAGAGCGACCTGCATCGCGTGGCGCGCGTGGTCGCAGGCGGGGTGCGTCATGTGCTGGTGCGCCGCGGTGATCTGGCAGCTCGCGGTGTAGTCGTACGTGCCGAAGTGCGCAGCCGTGCAACGTCCGCGCGCCGCCGCGACGAGCAGCGGCAGCGCGCACTCGCCGCGGTGGTCGATGATCGACTGCGTCGTCTCGACCATCAGCTCAAGCTTGAGCGTGCCGGCGTCGAGCCCCGACCCGCGCTCGAACAAGTCGAAGAGGTCTGCGAGCGCCGAGACCTGCTCGGGGATGGTGACCTTCGGCAGCGTGACGACGAAGTTCTCGGGCATGCGCCCGCCCGTCTCTCCTAACAACGAAGAGATAAAGATGTCGAGCGTGCGCGACGAGCGCGCGTACAGCTCTTCGGTGAAGGGCTTGATGCGAATGCCGATGAAGGGCGGGAGTGTCCCCGCCTCCATCCCGCGCGCGACCTCCGCGGCGGCCGACGCGGCGTGGCCATCCTCCTCCGCGTCCGCGCGGTTGCCGTAGCCGTCCTCGAAGTCGATGCGGAAGTCCTCGACGGGTTCACGCCGAAGCTTCTCCTGCACGCGCGCGTAGACCTTGTGCGCGAGCCACACGCCCGGGTGCTCTCTGCGGAACCCGGCCTCGTCCTGCTCGACGGCGGCGCGCACCGAAGAGTCGTCCGCGACGGAGTCGGGCAGCTCTTCGTAACCGGCGAGCTGAAGCGCGCGCGCGAAGACGGCGAAGTTTGGCGCGGAGGTCTCAAGCGCGCGGCGGGCGAGCGCGCCGAGGCGCGGCGTCGTGTCGGACTTGAACAGGTGCGCGCCGCCGTAGACCGTATGCACGGGCTGGCGCCTGAATGACTCGCCCGGGTAGCGCGCGGCGAACTCGCGGTTGGCCTCGCCCAGTCGCGCGGAAATCTCCCGCGTCTTCTCGCTCGTCAAAGTCGTCTTCATCTTCTCTCCTCGCTTCCGTAAGGCCGGAGCATTCTAACGCAGCGCGACGCGGCCGCGCGAACGGGCTCAATCATTCTGTTGCCAAAAGTCATGACTTGTGTTTTAAGTCTTCGGCATGCCTTCGCCCGACCTTGTCATCAGGGGCCAGCGCGTCATCACTCCCGAGTCGGATGGCCCTGCTTCGGTTCACGTCCGCGGCGGCCGTGTCGAAGACATCTTCGAATTCGACGAGGTGCCCGACGGGTGTCCTCTGATCGAAGCGGGGGAGGCGGTCGTGCTGCCCGGACTCGTGGACTCGCACGTGCACGTGAACGAGCCGGGGCGGACGCGCTGGGAGGGGTTCGCGACGGCGACGAAGGCGGCCGCCGCGGGCGGCGTGACGACCATCGTGGACATGCCGCTCAACAGCATCCCGCCGACGACCACGCCCGAGGGCTTGCGACAGAAGCTAGAGGCCGCGCGCGGCCAGTGCCGCGTTGACGTGGGCTTCTGGGGCGGGCTCGTGCCGGGCAACCTCGGCCTGCTCGCGTCGCTCTACGAGGGCGGCGTCGTCGGCTTCAAGTGCTTCCTCATCGACTCCGGCGTGCAGGAGTTCCCGAACGTCCGTGAAGGCGAGTTGCACGCAGCGATGTTCGAGCTGACGCGTCTGGACGCGACGCTCATCGTACACGCCGAGCTGCCCGGGCCGGTCGAAGAAGCCTTCGCCTCATGCTGCACCGGCGAGGCCGCGGGCGACCCGCGCAAGTACGAGACGTTCCTGCGCTCGCGCCCGCGCGCGGCGGAGGACGAGGCGGTCGCGCTCCTACTGCGGCTCTGCCGCGAGACGGGCGCGCGCGTGCACGTCGTGCATCACTCTTCGGCCGACTCGCTGCCGCTGCTGCGCGAGGCGAAGTCGGCCAATCTTCCCTTCACCGCCGAGACGTGCCCGCACTACCTCACCTTCGCGGCCGAGGAGATTCCCGACGGCGCGACCGAGTTCAAGTGCTGCCCGCCCGTGCGCGAGCGCGAGAACCGCGAGCAGCTCTGGAAGGCGTTGGCCGATGGCACCATCGACATGATCGTCTCAGACCACTCGCCCTGCCCGCCCGAGATGAAGAAGCGGCCCGAAGGCGACTTCCTCAAAGCGTGGGGCGGCATCAGCTCTCTGCAATACAGGCTGCCCGTCGTGTGGACTGAGGCGCGCCGACGCGGCCATGACTTCCGCGACCTCGCGCGCTGGCTCTCGCGCGAGCCCGCGCGGCTCGCAGGGCTCTTCGGCCGCAAGGGCGCCATCACGCCGGGGCGCGACGCGGACTTCTGTATCTTCGACCCCGATGCGAAGACGCGCGTCACCGCGGAGACGAATTATCAACGGCACAAGCTCACGCCCTACGACGGCCTTGAGTTCGAAGGCGCGGTCGTCTCAACCTACCTGCGCGGCGAGAAGATTTACGACCGCGGCGAGTTTGCCGAGACTACCACGGGACAACTCCTTCTGCGCGAGCCGCCGAAGAAAGAGCCGACCATCTGGGACGACTTTGAAGACGACTTTTAAGAACTGACGGAGGAAGATGCCGCAGGAGTTCACGAACCTCGTTGACCTCGCCTCGGAGCGTCTGGGCGGCGCCGTTGTTTACGCCAACGACGACTTCTTCGCGCCGAAGGAGAATCTGTTGAAGGCGTCCGCGCCGGTCTGGCGCGAGGGCGCGTACACCGAGCGCGGCAAGTGGATGGACGGCTGGGAGTCGCGCCGTCGCCGCACGCCCGGCTTCGACTGGTGCCTCGTGCGCCTCGGCGCGGCGGGCCGCGTCCGCGGCGTCGTCGTGGACACGAGCTTCTTCCGCGGCAACTTCCCCGAGGGCTGCTCGCTCGAAGGCTGCGCCGCGCCGCCGAACGCGGACGTTGAGGCTTTGACGGGTGAGTCAATCGAGTGGTTCGAGCTTCTGCCGCAGAGCAAACTCGAAGGCGACTCGCGGAACGAGTTCTCCGTCACGCCGGACGCGAAGGTCACGCACCTGCGGTTTACGATTTACCCGGACGGCGGCGTCGCGCGCCTGCGCGTCTACGGCGAGGTCGTGCCCGACTGGGACTCGATCAGACGCGCGGGCGGGCTCGTCGATCTGGCGGCGGTCGAGAACGGCGGGCTCGTCGTCGCCACAAGCGACGAGTTCTTCGGCCACCGGCACAACCTCATCATGCCCGGCCGCGCCGCCGACATGAGCGACGGCTGGGAGACGAAGCGCCGCCGCGGCCCCGGCCACGACTGGTGCGTTATACGGCTCGGCGCGCGCGGCACGATTGAACGAGTCGAGGTGGACACGGCGCACTTCAAAGGTAACTTTCCCGAGAGCTGCTCGCTCGAAGTCTGCGAAGGGACGGAAGGGAGGCTCGCGCCCGCAGAGTCTTTCGCGGAAGCAGACTGGCGCGAGCTTCTGCCGCGCACGAAGTTGCAGGCGCACACGCGCCACTTCTACGAGTCGGAGTTGAAGGACGCGGGCGAGGCGACGCACGCGCGCTTCCGCATCTACCCCGACGGCGGCATCAGCCGCCTGCGTCTCTACGGAAACCTCGAATAGTGAATGGTGAATAGTAAATAGTGAATAGTAAGAACCTGTTTTATCCATTCACTATTTACTATTCACCATTCACCGACTTTCAACTGATGCCCGACCTTAAAGACATCGAAGGGCCGATAGGAAAGTTGAATCGCCTGACGGCGGAGGAGGCGCGCGCGGCGCTGCTGGCGTGCTGCGGCTCCACGCGCTGGGCTTCGGAAGTGGCGGCGCTGCGCCCCTTCTGGGACGTGGGGCAGTTGCTCAACCTCGGGGGGCGCGTGTGGCGCGAGTTGCCGCGCGAGGACTGGCTCGAAGCCTTCCGCGCGCACCCGAAGATCGGCGAGAAGCAGGCCGAGAAGGAGACGGGCGCCGAAGCTCAACGCTGGGCGGAGGGCGAGCAGTCGCGCGCGCGCGAGGCGTCGAATGAAACGCTCGACGCGCTCGCGGAAGCGAACCGCGGGTACGAGGAGCGCTTCGGCTTCATCTTCATCGTCTGCGCCACGGGCAAGTCGGCCGACGAGATGCTCGCGCTGCTGCGCGAGCGCATCGACAACGACCCCGAGACAGAGCTGCGCGTCGCGGCGGGCGAGCAGTGGCGCATCACCGAGCTGCGGCTCAGGAAATTCTTAAACGTCAAATGAGCGGCATCACGACACACGTACTCGACATCGCGCGGGGGCGCCCCGCGGCGGGCGTGCCCGTCACGCTGGAAGCGAAGGGTGCAGGCGGCTGGGTGGTCGTCGGCCGCGGCGCGACGGACGCCGACGGACGCCTGCGCGACCTCGCGCCTTCGGATTTTGTTTTGAGCGAAGGCGAATACAGGCTCACGTTCGACGCGGGCGCTTACTTCAACGCGTCGAGCGCGGCCGGCTTCTACACGGAGGTCGTCGTGAGCTTCCTCGTCCGCGACGCGGCCGCGCACTACCACGTGCCGCTGCTGCTGAGCCCTTACGGCTACACGACCTACCGCGGGAGCTGAAACCGATGCGACTTTCCCCTGCCTTGAGCGAGTGGCTGAACCTGCTCGCGCGCTGGTTCCACGTCTTCGCAGCCATCCTCTGGGTCGGCTCGACCTTCTATTTCACCTGGCTCGACGGCCGCTTTCAGGAGGAGGAGCGCGAGGCCGCGGCGGAGGGCGGCGAGCCCGAGGTGTGGATGGTGCACAGCGGCGGCTTCTACGTCGTCGGCAAGCGCAAGACGCCCTCGCTCAAGCGGCTCCACTGGTTCAAGTGGGAGGCGGCCTCGACGTGGCTGAGCGGCATCGTGCTCCTGACGCTCGTCTACTACCACGGCGGCGCGATGGTGGACGTGGACGTGCGCGACATCGGCGCGTGGACGGCCGGGGGCTTCGGCGTCGGGATGCTCGTCGTCGGCTGGATCGTCTACGACCTGCTGGTGCAGTCGCCGCTGGGGCGCAACGAGAAGGCTTTCGCGGCCGTCGCCTACGCGCTCGTCGTCGGCGCGGCGTATCTTTCGACGCACGTGCTCGCGGGGCGCGCGGCCTACATCCACGTCGGCGCGACGATGGGCACGATCATGTTCCTCAATGTCTGGATGCGCATCCTGCCCGCGCAGCGGCGCATGATCGCGGCCGTCAAGGAGGGCAAAGCGCCCGACCCCTCGGAAGGCGCGCGCGCCAAGCTGCGCTCGAAGCACAACACCTTCATGGTCGTGCCCGTCGTCTTCACGATGATCAGCAACCACTATCCCGTCTCGACCTACGGCCACGAATACAACTGGGTCATCCTCTCGGCGCTCGTCCTCCTCGGCTGGGTCGCCGCGAAGATCATCCGCCGCGCGTGAAGCGGGAGATAAAGCAATTTCAAATTTGAAATCTCAAATTTCAAATCCCGAACGCGTGGGGAGCGAGACGTGGGCGGAGTTCTGCGGGCGCGTGGACGCGGCCCTGGCGGAGTACGTGCGGACGGGACGCGCGCGGGTGCGCTACAAGGGATGGTGCGTGACGCTGGACACGAACGTCGTGCCGGCGGGCGCGGCCGCGGCGGTCGTGACGAGGATGCGCGCGCCATTCGTCGGGCGCGGGCAGTTCCGCTTCAAGTTGCAAAGGCGCGACCTGCTCGACGCGCTCGCGCGGCGGCTGCGCATACACTCCAGCGAGACCGGACAGTCCGACTTCGACCGCGAGTTCGTCATCCGCTCCGAAAACGACGAGGCCGTCCGGCGACTCTTCGACCCACCCGACATCCGCCGCCTCATACAGTCGCAGCCTTCGATCAACCTCGAAGCGCGCGCGGGCGACGGCCCCTTCGGCGCGAGCCTCCCCGCGGGCGTGGACGAGTTGGTGCTGCGCGCGCCCGGCTTCGTCACCGACGCCGAACGCCTCCGCCGCCTCTTCGCCCTCTTCGCCATCATCCTCGACCGCCTCTGCGAGACCGGCGCCGCCTGCGACGACGAGCCCGGCGTCACCCTTTGATAATAGGGTTCCGGGTTCTGGGTTGTAGGTTTTGGTCTTAACCAACACCCAACACCTAAAACCCTTCATCCTTTCACTTGTACCAACTCGCGATGGTGAAGCGCTCGCCGCGGATGACGGGCTCGACCTCGTGCGTGGTCTCGGCGCGGAAGAGGAAGAGGGTTCCGGCTTCGCCTTTGAACCTCAGAGGCTCAGACGTGCCGCGCGGATGGAAGACGAGCGAGCCGCCGCGGTAGGCGTCCGGGTCGGGCGTTTCCGTTTGACTGTTGAGGAAGATGACGACAGAAATTTTTCGTTCTTCACGCTCCGAGCGGAGCATGCCGGTGTTGCCGTCCTGGTGCGCGACGAAGTAGTCGCCGGGCCGGTAGCGAAGGAACTGCGGCTCCTCAAGTTCTTTGAGACTCAACCCGAAGTGCTCTTCGGCGGCGCGCGTGCGTGAGAGCAGAAGTCGCCGGACGAGTTCTTCAATCTCGACGGGCGGCGTGAGGCGCGTCGTCCGGCGCACGCGCTCGTCTACCGCGCCCGAGTCGCTGCGGCCGTAAACGGTCGCGGGCTTTCCGCCCGACGCGCGCGCCGCGTCGAACACCTCGGCGAGCGTCGCAGGGTCGAGGAAGCCGCGCTCGACGAAGAGGTCGAGGCCGTCGCGCATACTCACTGCGGCCCCGAGCCGATGGGGTCGCCCGGCGGCGTGGGCGGCGGCGGCGTGCGCTTGTGCGGCGCGTCCGGGCGCGCGAGGAAGCGCTCTATCTCCTCGTGCGTCGAGCGCAGGTGTGCCTGCGTCGGCTCCAGATTAGAGGCGCTGACCATCTTCGCGGTGTCGCTCAGCAGGAGTCCGCGCAGCCCCTCGGTCGCGACCCCGCGCACCTGCGGCGAGGCGCTGTCGTCGGCCGCCAAGTCCATCAGGCGCTCGACGACGAGGCTCTGCACGGCGCGCTGGATGGCCGCTTGATATTCGTCGCGCGGCGTGCGCTCACGCCAGGTGCGCGTCAGAAGTGCATCCACTACGTCGCCGAAGTCGGGGTTCGCCTTGTCGAGCGAGTGGAACTGTATGAGGCGCGCGGCGCGGCGCGGCTCAAGCAGGCGCGAGACGGCGAGGTCTGCGGAGACGACGGCCGCGGCCACGGGGTCGAAGGCCGGGTCGGTGCGCTTCGCGAAAAGCTCCTGCGTGCCGCCCTCGTAGCCGAAGGCTCTTGGCGGAATCAGTTGGAGGATGCGCGGCGGCACGGCCAGCTCTTCCAGCTAGCTGGTGTCGAGCACGGCCGCGAGCGCGTCGCGCTGGCGCGCGGCGGGGACGACCTGCTGCACCTCCGCCGGGCTCGGCGCGCCCATCGCGGTCTTCACCGCGTAGGTGTAGTAGAGGCCGCCGACCGACTTGACCGCCGCCTGAAGCTGGTAACGATGATGTAGGTAGAGCGGCAGGAACTTCGCTTCGAGCAGCGAGAGCGGCGTACCCGCGGGCACGTTCGCGAGCCCGAACTGGCCCATCGCGATGCGTCGCACCTCCATCTCGTGACGCAGAGACGCGACCGGGTCGGCGCCGTTGTCCCAGAGGCTCGCGAGCGGGTGCGCCGCGCCCGCGGGCCGCGCGTCGTCGTCCGAGATGAAGAGCATCCCGGCCCTCACGCCTTCCGACACGACCTTCTCAAGCTCGGCCGCCTCGTCCGCGCCCGGCGCGAACTGCGCGTAGGCGTACGTGATGGCGAACTTGTCGTACGCGCCGATGCCGGTGGCGTACGCGTTCGAGAGGTCGAGCTTGCCGTTCTTAATCTCGACGAGCGGCGCCGGGTAGTCCATCACCGAGGCGCGGCCATACGTGCTCGCGGCGAAGTTGTGCGCGAGGCCGAGAGTGTGCCCGACCTCGTGCGCGGCGAGCTGCCGTATGCGCGCGAGCGACATGCGCGCCGCGTCCGTCGAAGGGTCGAGTTGCGCGAGATACTCTGCGTCGTCGCCGCCGCCCGCGCCCAGCTCGCACACGGCTCCCGCAGCGCCGCGCCCGCCGTCGCCGAAGACGGGGATGAGGCCGGTGCCGAGCAGATAGTCCTGGCGGATGCGGAGGCTGCCGAGCGTGACGTTGCCCTTGATGATCTCGCCGGTGCGCGGGTCTGCGATGCTTGAGCCATACGACCAGCCGCGCGAGGAGCGGTGCACCCAGTTGATCATGTTGTAGCGCGCGTCCATCGGGTCGGCGTCCGAAGGGAGAATCTTCACCTGGAAGGCGTCGCGGAAGCCCGCGGCCTCGAACGCCTGCGCCCACCAGGAGGCGCCCTCGACGAGCGCGCTGCGGATGGGCTCGGGCGCGCCGGGGTCCACGTAGTAGACGATGGGCTTCAGGGCTTCGGAGACGGCGGCCCGCGGGTCTTTCTTCTCAAGGCGGTGGCGGGCGATCCAGCGCTTCTCGATGGGCTCCGTGAAGGGCGAGGCGTAGTCATAGAACTCGACGGCGTTGACGCCGACGCGCGGGTCGAGCTTGCGCGGCCTGTAGTTATTATCCGGCAGCTCGACGAGCGAGTGGTGCTGGCGCACGGTGAGCGACTGCGGCGTCGGGACGGTGTCGCGCACGAGCTGGCCCGTCTGCCCTTCGGTCATGAAGGTGAGCGTCGTCTCGACCTCCGTGTTCTTCGGGAAGGCTTTGGTGCGCGGGAGGTAGAGGGCGCTGCGTGACTCGTCGAGCCGGTACTGCCCCTGGTTCGAATCGCGCAGCCGGTTGACGACGCCGTGCGCGTCGCGCATGAAGAACTCGGTCGCGTCAACGAGCACGCGCGCGCCCTCGACGGCTTCGACCTTGAAGCCCCAGACGACGGAGCGCGCGAAGGACTCTTCGACGGCGCGGCGCTCGTTCGCGTCGTCGCTGAGGGCGCGGTAGCGCTGGTTCGCTTCGACGAGGAGGACTTTCGGGCCGATGCGCTCGAAGTGTACGACGCGCGTCTCGCCGAGCTGCCCGCGGTCGAGCCCCAGGGGGTTCGAGCCGACGCCCGTCGGCAGCGAGACCTGATAAAGAAACTCCGAGTTGAAGCGCGTGATTTCGAGCAGGAGTTTCCCTTCCTCCGCGTCCCAGTAGAGCGGGAAGTAGCCGTCGAGCTTTTGCAGCCCGCGCGTCAGCTCCGCGAAAGACTTGCGCGCCTCTCGGCCCTGCCGCTGCTCCTGCGCGGAGGCGGGTGCGAGCGCGAGGGTGATGATGAAGAGTGAGATTAGGGTATGTCGCATGGGGTCACCAGTTTTCAGTGGGGCGTAAAGTAGAAGACATTTAACACAGAGACACGGAGGCACAGCTTTGAAGACTTATTGCTTCAAGCTGTGTCTCCGTGTCTCCGTGTCTCTGTGTTGAGATTCCTTCGGAGTGGGCGCCGCGTTCTTGTAGACGACGCCGCCCTTCATGACGAAGACGACGCGGCGGACGGCCGTGATGTCTTTCAGAGGGTCGCCGTCGAGCGCAATGATGTCGGCCTCGAAGCCGGGCGCGACGGAGCCGATGCGGTCTGACATGCCGAGCGCCTCCGCCCCGAGCGAGTTGGCCGAGACGAGCGCGGCCGACGGCTCGACGCCGCAGTCGCGCACGCGGTCGATGAACTCCTCGGCGTTGCGGCCGTGCGCGCCCGCGACGGCGTCGGTGCCGAAGACGACCTTCAGCCCCTTCGTCTTCGACGCGCGCCGCACGAGGTCGTGATTGAGCGAGAGCACGCGCTCCATCGCCGCGAAGCCCTCTTCGGTGTAGCCGGGCGTGCCGAGATATCTTTCCTTGTTAGCCAGATAGTTCTCGATGACGAGTCCGGCCTGCGGGTCGAGATAAGTCCCGCGCTCGGCCAGCAGTCTGAGGTCTTCGTCTGTCGCCATCGTGCCGTGCTCGACCTGCGTGCAGCCGACTTCCGAGGCGATGCGCGCGGCCTCCTTATAGGCGTGCACGACCGCGCGCAGTCCCTGACGTTTCGCCTCGTCGCAGGCGGCGGCCAACTGCTCCTTAGAGAGAGTCATCGCGCCGCCCAGGCGGATGCTCTGCGAGGCGAAGATTTTAATCACGTCGGCGCCGGCCGCCTTCTGCTTACGGACAAAGGCGCGTATCTCTTCGGGCGTGCCGGTCTTCTCGCCCTGGCCGAAGAGCGGCTCGACGGCGGTGAGGATGCGCGGGCCGGGGAGCGTGCCTTGAGCTATCGCATCGCGTAGCGCAACGTCGGTCGGCGAGCCGACGCTCTGCACGGTCGTGAAGCCCGCCAACAGAGTCAGCCACGCGTTCGAAGCCGAGCGGTACGCGGCCTCCTGCGTCGTCTCTCCCGCCCCGGCGTTCTTGCCGTCCTTGCCGAAGCTCCAGGTGATGTGGACGTGCGCGTCGATCCAGCCGGGCATGACTGTGAAGCCCCGCAAGTCGTAGTCCACCGGCCCGGCCTTCGGGTCTATGCGAACTATCTTCGAGCCCTCGACGACGACGCGCGTGTTCCTTATCACGCGCCCGCGCCCATCGAGCAGCACGTTGGCGGCGATGACGACGCGGGGCTGAGGGGTCGGGGGGGGGGGGGGGGGGCTCGCCCCCCCAACCCCGCCGGCCGCACCCGCCGAGGGCGAAGATGACGCAGAGGACGGTCTTCATCATGGCGCGAGCGGCGGCAGTCCCGCCGCGCGGAGTTGTGCGTTGACCGGCTCAACTTCGCCCGTCTTGAAGTTGTTCCAGACCGGCAGCGCTTCGCGGAGGCGGCGTTGGAGGTCGGCGGCCGCGGCCGCGGCCTGCGTCGTGGGCGTGGCGTCAGCCTGTTGCAGCACGCCGTAGACGGTCGAGAGTTGCGTGTGGAGTTGGTCGAAGTTGGGCGGCGCCAACTGCACGCCCACCGCCGAGCCCGGGACGCCTTCGAACATGGCGGCCTTCTTGTCGAGTGACGTGAGCGCGTCGCCCGCCGCGGGCGGGACTGCGCCCCCGCGCTTGCGCAGGTCGGCGATTTGCGCGCGGAGTTTCTTAATACTCGCGAGCACGTCGAAAGTCTCGCTCATCCCCTCGACCGTCTGCGCGGAGAGCGCGAACTGCTGTTCGAGCCCGGCGCGCGGCGTCTTGACGCGCGGGTCCATCTCGACGCGGAGCGTGCGCGTGAAGGTCTTACCCGCGGCCGAAAGCTTCAGCGTGTACTCGCCGGGCAGCACCGAGGGGCCGAGCGGGTGGCGCGGCGTGTCGCGGTAGATGGCGGAGATCGGATATTCGTGCCGCTGCGCCCTCGGCTCCGGGTAGTGCAAGTCCCAGACGAAGCGCTGCATCCCCGGCGACGCGAGCAGGACGCGCGGCGGGCGCACCCAGTAGGTCGGATAGGGCAGCTCCTTCTCATCAACGAAGTCGGGCGGGTCGTCGCTGCGGAAGCGGCGGACGAGCTTGCCCGCGCGGTCGAAGATTTCGAGGACGACGGGCGTCGTCGCGTCGGTCTTCAGGTAGTAGTTGATGACGGCGCCGTCGGGCGGGTTCTGACCCGCGGGCTCTTCGGGCGGGAGCGGCGTGTCGGTGTTGACGTTGCGCTGGACGCGGTAGGCGGTCTGCGGCGCGAAGAAGAAGGCGTCGGCGTCGGCGACTGACGCGTCAATCTGCCGGAGCGGCGTGATGTCGTCGAGAATCCAGAAGGAGCGGCCGTGCGTGCCGACGACGATGTCGTCGCGTTGCACGACGAGGTCGCGGATGGAGGTCGCGGGCATGTTCAAGCGGAGCGGCTGCCATTCGTCGCCGTCGTTAAAGGAGACGTAGACCGCGCGCTCCGTGCCTGCGAAGAGTAAGCCTTTCCGCACGGGGTCTTCGCGCACGGCGTTGACGGGGTCGTTCGGGAGACCTTTAACAATCTCAGTCCAAGTCTTCCCGCCGTCGTGCGTGCGGTAGACGTGCGGGCGTAGGTCGTCGAGGCGGAAGCGGTTGACGGCGGCGTAGGCGGTCTGGTCGTCGAAGTGTCCGGCGTCGATGATGGAGACCTTGCTCCACGAAGTCAGAGCGGGCGGCGTGACGTTCGTCCACTTCTTGCCGCCGTCGCGCGTGATGTGCACGAGGCCGTCGTCGGTGCCGACCCAGATGGTGTTCACGTCCTTGTGCGACGGCGCGACCGTGTAGATGACGCCGCGGCGCGGCATCTTCGCCATGTCGGGCTTAGCGTACACGCCGATTGATGCGGGCACGTCGTAACTCTCGCGTGTCAGGTCGGGACTGATGACCTCCCAACTGTTCCCGCCGTTCATCGTCTTGAAGAGGACGTTCCCGGCGTAGTAGAGCACGTGCGGGTCAACGGGCGAGAAGAGGACGGGCGCGGTTCTCAAGAACCTGTACTTGCCCGAGCGCACAGCCTCGGGCGCGATGTTGACGGCCTGGCCCGTCGTCTTGTCGAAGCGCGAGAGCTTGCCGCCGTAGACGAGGTTCGGGTTCAGAGGGTCTGCGGCGACGTAGCCGTACTCCTCCGCGCCGACCGTGCGCCAGTCGCGGAAGGTGATGGCGCCGTTGTCGCCGCGGCTGGTGATGCCGACCGAGCCGCTCTCCTGCTGGCCGCCGTAGACCCAGTATGGAAACTGGTTGTCCGTCGAGACGTGGTAGAACTGCGCGGTCGGCTGGTTGTACCAACTGCTCCAGGTGCGCCCGCCGTTGACGGTGATGGTCGCGCCCTGGTCGGTCGCCATCAGGACGATCTGCGGGTTCTCCGGGTTAATCCAGATGCCGTGGTAGTCGTCGCCGCCGGGCGCACCCTTCCACGCGTGGAAGGTCTTCCCGCCGTCGGCCGACTTGTACGAAGAGGTGTTGGCCGCGTAAACCACGTCGGGGTCGCGCGGGTCAACCTTGAGTTCGGCGAAGTCGCTGCCGCGACCCCACACGCGCACCTCGTCGTTGGTGCGCTCCCAACTCTCGCCCGCGTCGTTCGAGCGGTAGACGCCGCCGAGTTGCGGCGAGTCAACGTTGGCGTACATGCGCTTCGGGTCGCTCGGCGCGATGGCGATGCCGATGCGCCCGAGACCTTGTTCAAAGGTCGGCAGACCCTTCGTCAACTGCCGCCACGTCGTCCCGCCGTCCGTCGATTTGAAGAGGCCGCTGCCCGGCCCCTGCCACGCGCCGTTCTCCCAAGGCCCTTGCCGCGCCTGCCACATCACGGCGTAGACGGTGCGCGCGTTCGCCGGGTCGAAGGCGAGCGCGATGGCGCCCGTGTTCTCGTCCTTGTAGAGAATCTTCTCGAAGGTCTTCCCGCCGTCGGTCGAGCGGAAGACGCCGCGCTCCTCGTTGGGGCCGTAGGGGTGGCCGAGCACCGCGACGTAGAGGCGTTCGGGGTCGCGCGGGTCAACGATGATGGAGCCGATCTGTTGTCCGTCGCGCAAGGATAGATGCTGCCACGTGCGTCCGCCGTCGGTCGATTTGTAGATGCCGTCGCCGGTCGAGAGGTCGGGCCTTTGTAAGCCTTCGCCGCTGCCGACGTAGACGGTGTCGGGGCGCGAGGGGGCGACGGCGAGGGCGCCGATGGAGCCGGTCGGCTGTTCGTCGAAGACGGGCGCCCACGTGTGTCCGTAGTCGTCGGTCTTCCAGACGCCGCCGTTGTTGACGCCGATGTAGAAGACGTTCGGCCTTCCGGGCACGCCTGTCGCGCCGACGGTGCGCCCCGCGCGGAACGGCCCGATCATGCGCCAGCGCATCGATTGATACAGCCGCTCGTCGAACTGCTGCGCGGAGGCCGCGAGGGCGGCGCAGGCGATTAAGAGAATCGGCAGGACGCGGCGCATCAGGGTCACGTGTTATCTCCTCTTCGACTTGCGTGTGGCGTTAAGGGCGGTTCACCACAGAGGCACAGAGGACACGGAGGGAGCACAGAGTTAAGACAAGTCTCTGTGCGACCTCCGTGTCCTCTGTGCCTCTGTGGTGAACAACATGCCGCCATCTTCAAGTAACAATCACAAAACTCTTCACTCGAACCCACGCAAAGGCATGTCGGCGCCGCGGCGCAGCCAGTTGTCTGCGGGGTAGCGCGCGGCTTCCTCGACGACGTGGAGCGTGTAGGCGTGGCGCGAGCGCGGGCTGCGGTTGGCGCGGCTCAGGTGCGGGAGCAGCCCGTGGAGCACGACAAGCGCGCCCCTCTTCACTTCCAGAGGCACGAGCCCTTCGGTCGGCCACGCGCTCTTTTCGTAGACCTCGAAGCGCGTGCCGCCGCCGTCGGCGCGCAGGAAGCGCGACTTCAAGCCCGCGCGGTGCCCGCCCGCGAGCGCCCACAGGCAGCCGTTCTCAACGCCCGCGTCTTCGAGCGCGAACCAGAGCCCCGTCGCGCTCAGAGGCTCGGTGTAGAGGAAGGTCGCGTCCTGGTGGCACTTCACTTCGCCGCCGATGCGCGGCTGCTTGAAGATGTACATCGACTGCACGAGCAGCGGCCGCCGGTAGCCGAGCGAGCCGACGAGGGACTCAAGCTCCGGCGTCCGCGAGAAACTGTCAAAGACCGAGTCGAGGTCGTGCAGCGCGTGGCCGATCTTGTTGATCGCCCGCGGCTTCTCCTTCACGAGCCGCCCGTCCGCATCGAACGCGTCCTCCTCGAAGAAGAAGCGCACTTTGTCGCCGGACTCCAAAAAATATTCGTCGCTCCGGCGCGTCTGCTCACGGGTCGTGAAGACCGACAGCGCCTCGCCCGGCTCGAACCCTTCGACCAACTCGTCCGCCCGCGCCCGCAGGCGGTCGCACTCCGGCGGCGCGACGAAATCCTCCAGCACGAGAAAGCCGTCGCGTTCGTAAGCCGAGAGTTGTGCGGGCGTGAGCGCCATTTAAGAGTTTGAAATTTGAGATTTCAAATTTGAAACTTATCTCATCTCCGCGACGCGCCCTGGACGAAGGCGGCGGCGTCGCGCTTGAGTTGCGCGAGCGAGGTCTGGTCGATGTACATCATGTGGCCGGCCTCGTAGAAGGTCGTCGTGACGTTGCCGCGCAGGGAAGGGTCGAGCGCCATGTGGCGCAGCGTGTAGTCGGCGGCGAAGTAGGGCGTCGCGAGGTCGTAGTAGCCCGAGGCAACGAAGAGCTTCATGTACGGATTCTTGGCGAAGGCGGAGCGCAGCGCCTCGCTCACGTCGGCGTAGGCGTTGTCGGCGCCGAAGTCCCAGCGGCCGACGCCGCCGCCGAGGATGTAGTATTCGAGGTCGGAGCGGAAGTTCAGCTCCGTGCGGACGTACTGGTTGAAAGTCGCCGTGTACGGCGGTCGGATGGCGGCCATGCTCGGGTCGAAGTCGGGCGTCTCGGAGGCGGCCGACGCGTCCAGCCCCTTGAAGCGTCCGTCGAGGCGGCCGACGGTGCGCTTCTGGTCGCGCAGCAGTTCCTTGTCGAAGCGCTGAATCTCGACGCGCAGGTCGCTGTTGTCGATGAAACTCTTGCTGAGACCCGTGTAGCGGTTGAGGCGGTCGATGACCTCCTGTCGTTCGGCGGGCGTGAGCCGGTCTCCTTTCGCCAGCGCGACGGTGTAGTCGGTCGCGGCCCAGCGCTCGACCTCGTCCAAAAATCTTCGCAGCTCCATGCCCTGCACGTCGGGCGTCAGCCGCTTGTGATACCAGGCGATGGCCGCGTAGGTCGGGAGGAAGAGGACGTAGGGCAGGTCGTTCCCTCTGGCGAAACGGTTCGTCTGGAAGTTCATCACCGTCGAGACGAGCATCACGCCGTTGAAGGCGACGCCGCGCTCGACGAGGTAGCCGGAGAGCCCTGCGGCGCGCGTCGTGCCGTAACTCTCGCCGACGAGGAAGAGCGGCGAAGTCCAGCGGCTATGCTTGACGAGGTAGAGGCGTATGAACTCGCCGACGGATTGGATGTCGCCCTGGAGGCCGAAGTATCTGCTCGCGAGGTCGGGCCGCGCGGCGCGGCTGTAGCCCGTGCCGACCGGGTCGATGAAGACGAGGTCTGTGAAGTCGAGCCACGTCTGCTCGTTGTCCACGAGCTGGAAGGGCGGCGGCGGCATCGCGCCGTCGGGCATCATCTGCACGCGGCGCGGGCCGAGCGCGCCGAGGTGGAGCCAGACCGAAGAGGAACCGGGGCCACCGTTGAAAGAGAACATCAGGGGGCGCCGCGCCGGGTCGCTCACGCCGTCGAGCGTGTAGGCCATGTAGAAGAGGCGCGCCTCGGTCTCGCCCGCGGCCGACTTGAGCGGCATGACGCCGGTCGTCACCGTGTAGCGCAGCGCACGGCCGCCGACCCTGATCTCGTGTCGCGTGACGGAGGGCGAGCGCGACGC
>CAXTSK010000031.1:7859-19168 GCA_964246655.1 uncultured Pyrinomonadaceae bacterium | reverse complement strand
CTCCTTATTTATTCAGATGCTCAACTGCAAGCGCGTGACCGACGCGGGCGGGAAGCGGAAGAGGAGCGAGCCGCCGCGCGCGGCGACCTCCGTCTCTTCCCTCGGCTCGACGCCGCGCGGGTTCTCGAAGGTGTTCTGCGCGTGGATGTCCGGGGCCGTTAAGACCTTCGCACGTGCGGTGCGCACGGTGGCGCCGCGCAACGTTACCTGCGCCTCGCGCGGCTCCGCGGCGTGCGGGTTAACGACCGTCAGCGTCACCGTCCTTCCGTCGAGCGACGCCGAGCCGTTCAAGGCCCAGAAGGTCGCGACCTTCCCCGCGCGCGGGTGCGTGAACTCGGGCGCTTCGAAGACCGTGCGCAACGATTGCGCCCCCTGGTGTGGCGCGTACAACTCGAAGACGTGGAAGTTGGGCGTCGCGACGAACTTGTCCTCGGTGGCGAGGAAGAGCGAGTGGAGGCAGTTGACGAGCTGCGCCACGTTCCCCATCGCGACCTTGTCGGGGTGGCGGTTGAACGTGTCGAGCGTGATGCCGGAGACGAGCGCGTCGCGTAGCGTCTGCGCCTGACTCAGGATGTAAGCCTTGCCGACCTCCGTGCCCGGCCTGTACCAAGCGCCCCACTCGTCCACGACGAGCTTGACGCGGTGCTCGCGGTCGAACTCGCCCATCGCGGCCCAGTTCGACTTGATGAGCCCCTCCATCTTGTCCGCCTCGCGGAACATCTCGTACCACTCTTCGACATCGAAGTTGAGCGCGTCGCCCTTCCCCTTGTCCCAGTCGTTCGTGGCGCCGCGGCTCGCGTTCCAGGAGTAGTGGTGCAGACCCCAACCGTAGAAGTTGAAGTGACGCCGCTCGGCCATCTTCGCGAAGAAGCCGCGCGTCCAATTCAGGTCGTCGCTGCCCGGCCCCGCCGCGATGAAGAGCGGGTTGACACCCCAGCCGGGCACCGAGGCCGTGAAGCGCCGGAACTCCATCGCGTACTCGTCGGGCGTGAAGTTGCCGCCGCAGCCCCAAGACTCGTTGCCGACGCCCCAGTAGCGCACGCCGAACGGCTCGCGGCTCGCGGCCTCGCCCGTCGCGCGTAAGTCGGAAAGGGTTGTGCTGCCCGCGGGCGCGTTGCAGTAATCGACCCACTCGTAGAAGGTCTGCGCCGGTAAGCCCCGAAGGTTCGCGGCCATGTAAGGCTTCGCGCCCGTCAACCGGCAGAACTGCATGAACTCGTTCGTGCCGAACCGGTTCGACTCCGTGCCGCCCCAGAAGTTCGGGCGGCGCGGACGACGCGCGCGCGGCCCTACTCCGTCGCGCCAGTCGTAGCTGTCGGCGAAGCAGCCGCCGGGGTAGCGTATGACGGAGGGCTTGACGCGCTTCAGGTGCTCGACGATGGCGCGGCGGACGCCGCCGACGTTCGGCACTTTGGAATCCTCGCCGACCCAGATGCCGTCGTAGACGACGCCGCCGAGGTGCTCGACGAAGTGCCCGTAGAAGTCCGGCGAGATGATGCCGAGCTTCTCGTCCAAGAGCACCTCGATCTTCGCGCCCGGCCCCTGCCCCCCGCGCGCCGTGAGCAGAGCGACCCCGCCCGCCAGCGCGCCGCCGACGAACTCACGTCTCCCGACTCTGGTCATTAACGCTGCCTCCACACGAGCACGTCGGCGGGCTTGAGCTGTCGCGCGCCGTAGAGAATCTCCGCGCCCGACGGCACGTCAATGTCTACCGGCTTCGAGTTGTAGTTGACGGCAACCCAGAAGCCGTCGCGCCAGTCCACGTAGACGCCCGGTGGGTAGTCGGCCGTCACGAGCCCCGCGCGCTTGTAGACCTCGCGCATCACTTCCTTCTCCAAACGCCCGTCCTTCGTGTGGACGCCGACGTACGTGACGCTCCCTTTGCCGAGCCGCCTGTACGTGACCGCGGCCGAGCCCGCGTAGAACTGGTTCGAATAGCGAGCAAGGGTCTCCGTCCCCTCGGAAGGCTTGAGCACGTCGCCCCAAGTGTTCCAGGGGTAGGTCGTGCCGTTCATCGAGACTTCGCCGTTGCCGTTGTCCATCAGCAAATCAAAGAAGGAGACCTCGGCGCCGATGAGCGGGCGGACGGGCGCGGCCCACGGCGCTTCCCAGAGCCAGCCGTTGCGCCGCTTCTGCCCCGTGCGCAAGGTCAGGACGAGATGCCCGCCGCCTTCGGCGTAACGCGTCCACTTGCGCACGAGCTCTTCGTCAATCAACTGATACGCAGGAGCGACGAGGACTTTGTATGAACTGAAGTCGGCCGCCTCGTCGATCACTTCGAGCGGCGCGCCGGCCGACTTCGCGGCTTCGAGGTAGCGGAACGTGTGGCCCCACGTATCCCACAGCGCCGTCTGCCGCTGGTAGTCGAGGTTCCAGAGGTTCTCGTGGTTCCACAGAATCGCCGTCCGCCGCGCGGCGTACTCGGCCGGGGGCTTCGCGCTCGGGTCGTACTTCGCGCGCAGCTCTCTCATCTCGCGCGCGACCTGCGAATACTGTAGGCCGCCGGGCGAGGGCGTGACGCCGTCGGTGTTGACGATGCCGTAATGATAAAGCTCGCTGCCGTAGAGCGGCTGCCGGTAGCGGTAATTGCACGCGAACGAGAGGCCGCCCGCGAAGGCGTGCCAGAGCCACATGCGGATCACGCCCGGCATCGGCTGTGGGTTGATGCGCGCCCAGTTGACCTGACCGGGCTGCAACTCCATCACGCCCGTCACGCCCTTGATCGGTTTATAGAACGCGTTCGCCCAAGCGATGCCGTGCTGCCACCCCAGGCGGAAGCCGTCTTCGCCCACGCCCGCGCCGCCGCCGACCGGGTACATCGTGTAGGAGATGAAATCCAACTCGTTCGAGCGGCGCGGGTCGGAGCTGCCGATGGTCGAGATGTAGTTGGTCGTGATGAACTGTGCGGGTGAGGTGTTGCGGCGCAGCACCGCCGCCTGCCAGTTGAGGAACTTCGCCGTCTGGTCGGCGGTGAAGCGGCGGAAGTCGAGCATCGCGTGCGGGCTCACGCCGTAGAGGAACGAAGGGTTCGGCGGTCTGACCTGAGAGAAGTCGTTGTACTTCAGACTCCAGAAGGCCGCGCCCCACTCGGCGTTGAGCGTGTCTATCGTCTTGTACTTCGCACGCAGCCATTCGCGGAAGGCCGCTTGCGCCGAGGGGCCGTAGTCGGGCGGCGAGTTCGGCTCGTTGTCGAGCTGCCAGCCCCAGACCGAAGGGTTCTTGCCGTAGCGCTTCCCGAGTTCGTTCACCACGCGCTCCGTCAAACGCACGTAGTCCGCGTCCGCGAGCGCGTTGTTGCCGCGCGAGCCGTGCTCGCGGCGCCTCCCGTCCTCGCCGACGAGGAAAGAGTTCGGATACTTCTCCGCGAGCCAGGCGGGCGGCGTCGGCGTCGGCGTGCAGAGGATGACTTTGAGGTTGTGCTTCGCCGCGAGCGCGACCGCGCGGTCGAGCCAGGCGAAGTCGAACTTCCCTTCCTCGGGCTCCATGAACGCCCACGCGAACTCGCCCATGTGGACGAACTCGAACCCGAGCCGCTCCATGTTCCCGAAGTCCCTGTCCCACTGCGACTCGGGCCAGTGCTCCGGGTAGTAGTAGACGCCGATTCTCATCAAGTCCTTCACGGGGAAGAAGCGCGACGCGGGCGCGCCCGTCTGCGGCAGCGCCGGGGCCTGCGAAGAGAGAATGATGAGAAGGATGCAGAACGAGCGAAGAACTCTTTTCATAAGCTAAAAGCCCTTCGGGAGGAAGCGCGTGATCTCCCACCTGACCTGCCCGCGGAGCGGGTCGAATCGCAGCGCGTAAGTGCCGGCCGGGGCCGTGAGCTTGAGCGTCTGCACGCCGCCGTTAGGGAGCGCGAAGAGGCCCGCGGAGTCTTCGCTCCTCGTGCTGAAGACCCGCAGCTCGACGCTTTTCCAGTCGATGTCGTCCGTGCTCTGCGCGACCTTCACGTGCGGGATGACGGAGTTATTTCTGACGAGCAGCACGACGGGAATCTGTCCCGCCTCGATGCGGTGCCAGCGCTCGCCCACGTAAGCCTGGCCCGTCTGGTAGTCGATCCAGTTGCCCGGCGGCAGGTACACTTTGCGCGCGTTCGCGCTCTCCATCATGGGCGCGACCAGGAGGTCTGAGCCGAACATGTACTCGTCGTCAATCGTCCAGGACGTTGGGTCGTTCGGGTACTCGAAGAAGAGCGCGCGCAGCATCGGATAGCCGCGCGCCGAAGAGTCCTTCGCCTGCGCGATGATGTACGGCATCAGCGAATACTTCAGCCCGAGCGCGCGGCGGAAGTCTTCCGTCAAAGCCTCGTCGTACTCCCAAGGCTCGCGCGGCGGCGCACCGTGCGCGCGCGTGTGCGAGGTGAGCACGCCCCACGCCAGCCAGCGGCGGTAGAGGTCGCGCGGCGCCTTGTTGACGAAGCCGCCCACGTCGTGGCTCCAGTAGGTGAAGCCCGACAGCCCGAACGAGAGCCCGCCGCGCAGTTCGGCCGCCATCGCCGAGTCCGTGTTCTCCGCGTCGCCGCCCCAGTGCAGAGGGTAGCGCTGGCTCCCCGCCCAAGCGCTGCGCGCCCAGATGATGTTCTCGCCCGTCGTCTCGCGCGTGATGTCGCCGACGGCCTTGTTGTAGCGCAGCGGGTAGAGGTTGTGCTCGTACCAGCCCGACCGCCCCGAGGCGTACTGACCGTTCACGGGCGCGCCCTCGCCGAAGTCAACCTTGATGGCGCCGACGCCCATCTTGAGGAGCGCCGCGAGCTTCGACTGATACCACTTCACGCCCTCGGGGTTCGACATGTCGAGCACGGCGTCCTCGAACGGCAACGTGCCCGACTGGTTCTTCACCGCGTAGCCCTTCGACACTATCTCCGGGTACAGCTCGTTCTTCGGCGTGAAGTACGTGTACTGCCAGAGGCTCACACGAAACCCCTGCTTCCTCAAATCGGCGATCATCTTCGCGGGGTCTTTGAATCGCGTCTTCGAGAACTGATAGTTGCTGCGCCAGTCGGTCTCGAACCAGCCGGTGTCGAGGTGTATCACGTCGGCGGGCACGCGATGCTCTCTGAGCTTCGCGGCCACGTCGCGCACCTCTTCTTCCGACTTGTAGGTGATGCGGCTCATCCAGAAGCCGAACGACCAGAGCGGCGGGACGGGGCTGCGGCCCGTGAGCGCCGTGTATTCAGAAAGAATGTCTTTCGGCTCGCCGAGGAAGACGAAGAGGTCGAGGTTCTCGTCGCCGGTGTAAATGGCGTTGTGGCTGTCGTAGGTCTTGCCGAAGTCGAAGGTGACGGGCGCGGAGGTGTGGACGAACATGCCGTAACCCTGACTTGAGAGGAAGAAAGGGATCGGCTTGTACATCAACTCGTTCTGCACGCCCATCGCGTCGCGCGTCCACGCGTTGACCCTCTGCCCGCGCTTGTCGAGCCGCGTGAACGACTCGCCGCAGCCGAATATTTTTTCGCCGTGCTGAAGCTCGAAGGTCGCGGCCGTCATGCGCGCGAGGTCTGTCGCGCGCCGCACGAACGAGAAGGGTATCGGCGTGAAGTAGGTCGCCGGGTCACCCGCGTTCTGCGTGCGCGTCAAAAGCCGCCCCGACGCGTCGTAGAACTCGACGTGCCACGGGTTCTTAATCAGCTTCACGCGCCCGTTCGCGCTCGTCCAAGTGACGGCGTCGGCCGTCTGCTCGACGCGCCAGGACTTGTCGGTCGGCACTGGCCCCGCGAGCATCATCGAGTCGGCGTCGCGCGGGAACTCCGCGTGCGTCGAGAAGCGCAGGCGAACGGTGCGCGGGCTGACGAAAGTGATCGAGAAGGGCAGCACCGGGTCCTGGTCATATTCAGTCCCGGGGAACTCCGTGCCGCGACCCTTGCCCAGCGTCACGTCGATCTTGTTGAAGGAGAGCGTGGTCGAGCGCAGGTATCTGTCCCACTGAAGCGCGCCGCGCCCCGTCGCCGCGTCGAAGCTCGCGACCTTCGAGCCGACGAAGTAGACCGGCTCCATCCGCTGGAACTCCTGCCCCACGTCAACGGGGTCGTTGAGCACCTGCGCCGCCGCCACGCCGCACGCGAGCAGGATGAGGACGGCCGCCTTCAGGACGTGCGCGCCGCGGCGCGTGTGTTCGGATGTGGGCAAGTTACAGTCTCCCCTCGTCTTATCATCAAAGGAGTCTTCGGAGGCCGCCGCGCCCGCGCGCGGCTATGTGCCGGACCAACGCGCGGCCGCGCCGTTTTTCACGACGCTCGACAACCCGACCTCCGTGTTGATAATTTCAGGCGTGCGTTTTGTTGTAAGACCAGACAAAAGCGTTTCTATTACTCGGCTCGCTCCCTTGTCAAGATAATTTTCAACGATGAACCGCCGCCTCTTCGTCAACCGCCTGACGCTCGCCGCCGCCGGGCTGAGTCTTTACAACCGGAACGCCCGCGCCGCCGGAAAGAGAAAGCTGTCGCGCATCGGCATGCAGCTCTACACCGTGCGCAGGGAGCTTGAGAAGGACTTCGAGGGGACGCTCAAGCAGGTCGCGGCGCTCGGCTACCGTGAGGTCGAGTTCGCGGGCTACTTCGGCCACAAGCCCGCGGAGGTGAAGGCGCTCCTCAAGCGTCTCAAGCTTGACGCGCCGGCCGCGCACGTCCCCTTCGCGGAGTTGCGCGGCGACCTGCGCCAGTCGATTGACGCGGCGCACGTCATCGGCCACAAGTACCTGCTCCTCGCCTGGACGCCGCCCGAGGAGCGCAGGACGCTCGAACAGTACCGACGCCTCGCAGACCTCCTCAACGAGGCGGGCGCGCGCACGCTCCGCGAGGGCGTCCAGTTCGCCTATCACAACCACGACTTCGAGTTCGCGCCGCTGGAGGGGAAGGTGCCTTACGACCTCCTGCTCGAACGCACAGACCCGCGCCTCGTCAAACTCGAAATGGATTTGTACTGGACGGTCAAGGGCGGCGCGAGCCCCGTCGAGTATTTCGAGAAGCACCCCGGCCGCTTCCACCTCCTGCACGTCAAGGACATGGACTCGACGCCGCGCCGCTTCTTCGCCGATGCCGGCAAGGGCGTCATCGACTTCAAGTCCATCTTCGCCCAAGCAGGCAAGGCGGGCGTCCGACACTACTTCGTCGAGAACGACGAGCCCGCCGGCTCGCCCTTCGAAAGCCTCCGCGTCAGCTTCGAATATTTGCGACGGCTCGAATTTTAAGTCCGAAAGATTAACCACGGAGACACAAAGGCACAGCTTGCAGACTTATGTCTTTAAGCCGTGCCCCTGTGTCTCCGTGTTGAAGTTCACTTCCCCGCGTACGAGACGCGCCAGACCGTGTTCGAGCCGTCGTCGGAGACGAAGAGCGCGCCGTCTTTCGCGACGGCCACGCCGACGGGGCGACCCCACACGTCGCCGTCGGGCGTGACGAAGCCGGTCAGGAAGTCAACGTACTCGCCCGTCGGCACGCCCTCGCGCTGCGGCACGCGGATGACCTTGTAGCCCGTCCGCTTCGAGCGATTCCACGAGCCGTGCTGCGCCGCGAACGCGTCGCCCTCGTACTCGCGCGGGAACTGCCGCCCCGCGTAGAAGACCATCTCCAAAGACGCCGAGTGCGACTGCAAGAGCACGTCGGGCACGATCACTTTCGAGCGCAGTTCGGGGTGCGCGCCCGCGTGGCGTGGGTCTTCGTTCGGCCCGATGTAGAACCAAGGCCAGCCGTAGAAGCCACCGTCTTTGACCCGGGTGATGTAATCAGGCACGAGGTCGTCGCCCAGCCCGTCGCGCTCGTTGACGGAGCACCACAGCTCGCCCGTCCGCGGGTGGACGGCGATGCCGACGGCGTTGCGTATCCCCGACGCGAAGAGACGGTAACCCGTCCCATCCGGCTTGTACTCAAGTATGTCCGCGCGCCGCTCCTCGTTCTCGTTCGGGCTCTCGTAGACGTTCGAGTGCGACCCGACCGAGACAAACATCCGCCGCCCGTCGAGCGAGAAGGCCACGTCGCGCGTCCAGTGGCCGCCGCCGCGCAACTGCCCGCCGCCGGGCAGATCGGGCACGATTACCTCGGCCGGCCCGCGCGCCTTAAGGTCGCCGCTTTGATATGGGAAGCGCACGACGGAGTCTGTGTTGGCGACGTAGACGTGAGTCGGGTTGTCGCCCGGCGGGTAGAAAGCGATGCCGAACGGGCGGCGCAAGCCTTCGGCGAAGACCTCGATTGTCTCGGCCTTGCCCGCGCCCGCCGCGGCCCTCAGCACGCGCACGCGCCCCGGGTAGCTCTCGGCGACGAAGATGTCGCCGTTGGGCGCCGTGCGTATGAGCCGCGGATTCTGAAGCCCCGTGGCGAACTCCTCGACCTTGAAGCCGGCCGGAGCCTTCGGCCACGCGCCCGCGGGCCGCGGGACGACGCGCGAGCCCGCGTCCACCGAGCGCGTCGCGTAAGGCTTCGGCAGGTCGGCCGCCGTGATGCGACGGCGTACGCCCGGCGCGTCCGTCGTCCAATCGCCCAGAGCGCCCTGCCCCACGAGCACGCCCTCGCGCGCGCCCGCCTCGACGCGCTTCTGCTGCTGCGCGTTGGCCTCGGAGTCTTTGCTCGCGCACCCAAAGGCGAGCGACGCGGCCAGCACGACGGCCGCCGCCAGAAACGTCTTTCCCGTCTTCGTCAACACACTTCCCCTCCCTGTTCTCGAAAGCCACGGATTAATCTTTGCATGTATAATGCCCGCGCTCTTCGTCTAACTCAAACTGCCGAGCCCCGCCCGGAGGGGCGTGAGAGAGTCATGCGCGCGATGAGACTTCAACGTCAAAGGTTCTCGTTCTTCTTCCTCCTGCTCGCCTTCGTGATGTGTGCGCCCGCGCCGGCGCAAGTACGTTCGCAGAAGCCCGACGGCGACATCTACTCGAAAAAATCCGTCCGCGCCGTCATGCAGAAGGTCTTCGAGTGGCAGGTCGCGCACCCGGTCGAGATCGACGCGCTCAACAACAACGTCTGGGCGCGCGCGGCCTTCTACGCGGGCGTGATGTCGGCGGGCAAGGCAACGGACGACAAGAGATATGTAGAGCAGGCGACGCGCTGGGCCGAGTCGCGCGGCTGGAAGCTCGGCGACCGCCCGCGCCACGCGGACGACCACGCGGCGGCCCAGACCTTCCTCGAACTCTACATGCTGAAGAAAGACCCGGCGAGAATCGAGAGCACGCGCTCCGTCATCGACGCGATGGTCGCCACGCCGCGTCCGGGGCGCGAGGACTGGTGGTGGTGCGACGCTCTCTTCATGGCGCCGCCCGTCCTCACGCGGCTCTACGCCGTCACGGGCGACAGGAAGTATCTGGACTTCCTCGACGCGATGTGGTGGGACACGACCGACTTCCTCTTCGACCCTTCGGAAGGGCTCTACTACCGCGACAAGAATTACATCGGCAGGCCGAACGCGAACGGCAGGAAAGTCTTCTGGGCGCGCGGCAACGGTTGGGTCATGGGCGGCACCGTGCGCGTGCTCCAACACCTGCCGAAGAACCACCCGACGCGCGCGCGTTACGTCAAGCTGTTGCAGACGATGGCGGCCTCGGTCGCGCGCGTGCAGGGCGAGGACGGGCGCTGGCACCCTTCCTTGCTCGACCCCTCGGAGGCGCCCATGCCCGAGACTTCCAGCACCGGCTTCTTCTGCTACGCCCTCGCCTGGGGCATCAACAACGGGCACCTCGAACGCAAGACTTACCTGCCCGTCATACGTAAGGCTTGGGGCGGCCTCGTCGCCTCCGTGCGCGAAGACGGCAAGCTCGGCTGGGTGCAGCAGATCGGCGCGGCGCCCGCCAAGACCACCGCCGACGACAACCAGGAGTACGGCTCCGGCGCGTTGCTCTTGGCCGGCAGCGAGATGCTGAAGCTGAAGTAGTCAGTAGCCAGTAGTCAGTAGGAGAACAGAGGCGGCGCGTCTCAGCCTTCAGGCCGGGCGCGCCGCTTTGTCTTCCTACTGGCTACTGACTACTGTCTTCTGTCTACTGTCCTTAAGATAACGGCTTGCAAATGTGATGAAGGTCGGCCAGTTCGGGCCGGGGAAGTGGCCGCCCGCGTGCTGGCGGAAGGCCACGTCGCCGTCTATCAAAGCGGTCTCGACGGACGGGAACTCCGTCGCCCCCAGCCCCTTCTTCCCCAGCAGCGCGTAGACGGGCGAGGCCGCGGCTGTCGCGAGGAACATGCCCTTCGCGTCAACCCAGCCGTCGCCCTGCTGCATCGTGCCTGCGCCGATGAAGACCGGGCGCGGCGCGATGAGCGCGATCAGCTCGTGCGAATCGACGGGCAAATCGGCCGCCGTCAGAGGCCCCGCGTACTTCAGGAAGTTGCCGGCCATCCAGTGGTACTCGCCCGAGGCGGCGAGGTTCTCCAACAGCTCGCCGTAGCTGCGCCGGTAGAGATTAAGTCCGCCCGCCCCCGAAGAGCTGATATACCCGATGGCAAACCGCGGGTCGTAAGCCATCGCCACGGCCGCCGCCTTCCCGTAGCGCGAGTGACCCGTGATGCCGACCTGCTTCGCGTCCACGTCCCTGTCCGTCTCGAAGTAGTCGAGCGCGCGGCTCGCGCCCCACGCCCACGCGCGCAACGCGCCCCAGTCGTCGGGCTTGCGCGGCTGACCTCTATTAACCAGACCGATGATGCCGCGCGTCAGCCCCGCGCCGTTGTCCGCCTGCACGCTCACAGGGACGTAGCTCGCATAGCCCCAGCCCTTCGCCAAAACCTGCTGCTGCCACGTCGGCCCCGGCGGCGGCGTCCACCCCGGCGGTGGTCGCCAGTTCGGCGGGAAGACCCAGCTCAGCTCCAACATCAACGGCACCGGCCCCGCCGCGTCGGCCGGAGTCGTCAAGGTCAGGTCGATGTCAACGTTGACCTGCGGGTACGAAGAGTTGTCCACGTGCCCGACGAGCTTCTTGACGACGACGGGCACCTCGCCGTTCTTCTCCCTCGTCGTGCTCAAGACTTCCCACTTCACGGCGGGCGTGACCTTCGGGGCGCGGCCGTAGACTTCGCGGTCGAAGTCTTCGACTATCTCCGGCCGTCGCTTCTCCCACCACGCGCGCGCCATCGTGACGCGCCGCCCGTTCTGCAAAACCAGAGGGTCGGGGAGTGTCGTGTACGGCCCCGCCTTCGACTCGTCGTAGTTGACCGCGTTCGGCGCCGAACGGTTGTAGCCGTCCACGCCCGGCCGCAGACGTTCGATCCCGAGCACCTTCAACATCCGCCGTTGATCCTCTTCCGCATTCATCTCGACGGGCGGCGCCAGGGCCGCGCGGCCGCTCGCGCGCGCGCGGGAGGGGTGGGGCAGCGGGGGGTTGGCGGGCTGGGTCTGTGAGGC
>CAXTSK010000031.1:0-7849 GCA_964246655.1 uncultured Pyrinomonadaceae bacterium | reverse complement strand
CTCGCGGAAGGCTTCGAGCAGCGCGTCGTAGGCGGGCTTCTTCTGATAGCCCGCGTCGAAGGGCAACGGCGAGCCCTTCGCGCCCCTGGTGTATTTCGGAATCCAGGTGTACTTGTCGGTAAAACCCCACGTCTGGAAGGCCGTACATTTCGGCTGCCGCAGGCACGCGTCCGCGACCCGCCGGTAGATGTCCGCCTGACCCTTGAGCGCCGCCGCGTCGGGCTTGCCCGCGGGCAGCCGCACGTCCATCTCCGTGATGTGAACCTGAAGCCCGAGCGCCACGAGCCGCGCGATGTTCTCTTCGATGCCGGCGAGTTCTTTGGCTTCGAGGTCAACGATGTGCGCCTGTATGCCGACGCCGTCGATGGGGACGCCGCGGCTCTTAAAGTCCTTGACCATCGCGTAGACTGCATCCGACTTCGGGTTGACGCCCTCGGTGTCGTAGTCGTTATAGAAGAGCAGCGCGTCGGGGTCGGCCGCGCGCGCCCAGCGCAAGGCTTGTTCGACGTAGGCCGTCCCCTTCCCCTTCAAACCGATGCCCGGCCGGTCGTACCAGACCGACGACTCGACCGAGCCGTCGGCCAGGAAGATTTCGTTGACCACGTCCCACGCGAAGACCTTCCCTCGGTAATGCTGCATCACCTTCGTGATGTGCTCGCGCAGCAGCTCCGACATCTGCCCGGGCGTGAAGTTCCCCTTCTCAAGCCAACGCGGGTTGTACTCGCTCCACGCGAGGCAGTGGCCGCGCACCTTCATTCTGTTCTTCTGCGCGAAGGCGACGAGGCGGTCGCCCGGCTCGAAGTTGAAGCGCTCGCGCGTGGGCCGGATGGCGCCCCACTTCAAAGCGTTCTCCGCTGTCAGCATGTTGAACTCGCGCGCCAGCGTCGCCGCATACTCCGTCTCGTCCAACAGCCGCGGCTCGACGGCCGCCCCGACCAAGACGCCCGCGCGGTCGGCATACTCGCGCAACGTCTGCCCGAGACACGCGCCGCCGGTTGTGACGAGCAAGACGAGCGCGGCGGCCGCACACAAGGTCTTCTTCGAACTCATCACTTTACCTCTCCGGTATCTCCGTCACGCTGCCCGTCACGTTGAAGCGGCCGTTGACGACGGCGGTCGTGCGTGCGTCGGCGTGTCCTTTAAAGCCGGGCTGCTTGCCGCCGACGCTCAAAGTGAACTCGCCCGGCTCGACGACGCGGCGGCCGCGTTCGTCGATGACGGAGAGCTGGCGCGGGTCGATAGTGAACGAGACGCGGCGGGTCTCGCCGGGGTTGAGCTTGATGCGGGTGAGCCCCGCCAAAGAACGGACGGCGACGGGGTACGCCGAGGCCGTGTCCGTGACGTAGAGCTGCACAACCTCTTCGCCCGCGCGCGCGCCCGTGTTCCGCACGTCGGCGCTGACGGTCAGGCCGCGGCCCGCGCGCACGCTCTTCGCGCTCAGCTTCAGGTTGTCGTACTTGAAGGTCGTGTAGGAGAGTCCGTGCCCGAACGGGTAGAGCGGCTCGCCCTTGAAGTAACGGTAGGTGCGGCCCTGCATCCGGTAGTCGTCGAAGGGCGGCAACTGTTCGACGGACTTGTAGAAGGTGACGGGCAGACGGCCCGCCGGGTTGTAATCGCCGAAGAGCACGTCGGCCAGGGCCGTCCCGCCCTCCTCGCCCGGATACCAAGCCTCGACTATCGCCCCGACGTTCTCGTCCGCCCAGTTGACCGCGAGCGCGCTTCCGCCGAGCAGCACGAGCACGACGGGCTTACCCAGCGCGTGCACCTGCTTGATCAACTCCTCCTGCGGCTTCGGCAGAGAGATGTCCGTGCGGTCGCCGCCGCGAAAGCCTTCGAGTTGGACTTTCATCTCCTCGCCCTCGACCGAGGGGTTGATGCCCATGACCATGACGACCGCGTCCGCCTCGCGCGCTTTCGCCAGCGCGTCCTCGCGCAGCGCGCGCTCGTCGCCGCCGGTCTTGCCCGTCCGCTGCGTGCCCTCCGCGTAGAGGACGCGCGTCGCGGCCGAGACCTTCTCGCGGATGCCTTGCAGCGGCGTGACCGACTTCGAAGGCGTCCCGTTGTAGTTCCCCAAAAGCACCTCGGGCGCGTCCGCGTTCGGGCCGATGACGGCGAGGGTCTTCAATTCCTTTTTCAGAGGCAGCGCGTCGCCGTCGTTCTTCAAAAGAACTATCGACTCGCGCGACGTCCGCAAAGAGAGAGCGCGGTGCGCGGGCGAGTCGTTCTCCGTGTAAGGCGTCTGCGCGTACTTCACCAGCTCGGGCGGGTCGAACATGCCGAGGCGGAAGCGCGTGCGCATCAGGCGCTTGACCGCCACGTCGATCTCGGCCTCGTTGATGAGCCCATCCTTGACGGCCTGCACGAGCGAGCGGTACTCGCGGCCGCAGGTCAAATCCGTCCCCGTCTTGACGGCGACGGCCGAAGCCTCAGCCTCGGTCGGCTTGAACTTGTGACCCTTCCATATGTCTTCAATCGCCGCGCAGTCCGAGACGACGTGGCCGCCGAAGGCCCACTCGCGCCGCAGGATGTCGAAGAGCTTTTTGTTCGCGCACGCGGGCTCGCCGTTCAGGCTGTTGTAGGCGCACATCAACCCTTCGGCCTTACCCTCTAAGATGGTCGCGCGGAAGGCGGGCAGGTACGTCTCGCGCATGTCGCGCTCGTTCACCTTCGCGTCGAAGCCGTGGCGCTCCGGCTCCGGCCCGGAATGCACGGCGTAGTGCTTGACGCTTGAGACGACCTTCAGATACTTCGGGTCGTCGCCCTGCAAACCCTTCACGTACGCGACGCCGATGCGCGAAGTGAGATACGGGTCTTCGCCGAAGGTCTCCTGGCCGCGGCCCCAGCGCGGGTCGCGGAAGATGTTGATGTTCGGCGACCAGAAGGTGAGCCCCTGATAGCGCTTGTGCTCGCCGCGGCGGATGGCCTCGTGGTGCTTGGCGCGCGCCTCGGTCGAGACCACGTCGCCGACCTCGTGGACGAGTTCCGGGTTCCACGTCGCCGCCATCCCGATGGCCTGCGGGAAGACGGTCGCCACGCCCGCGCGCGCGACGCCGTGGAGCGCCTCGTTCCACCACTCGTACTCGGGGACGCCGAGCCGCTCGATGCCTGCGGCCCTGTTCATCATCTGCGAAATCTTCTCTTCGAGCGTCATCCGCGAGACGAGGTCTTCGACGCGCCGGTCGATGGGCAGACTCGGGTCGAGATAAGGCGGCTTCGTCTGCGCGACAGTCGGCGAGATGGATAAGAGACAGAGGTTGAATAACAGCACGCAGGAGACTGCGCGGCGAAGGCGTTTCATGTTCCCCTCCTGACCTAACGGACTTCGAGCTTGACCTTGCGCGTGTTGACGGAGCTGGTGCCGACCATGATGTCGAACCAGCCGGGCTCGACCGTGCGCCGCATGTCGAGGTCGAGGAACGAGAGCTTGTCGGGCGTCAGGTTGAACGTCACGGTCTTGCTCTCGCCCGGCGCGAGCGAGACGCGCTTGAAGTCCTTCAGCTCCATGACCGGGCGCGTCACCGTGCTGACGAGGTCGTTGATGTAGAGCTGCACGACCTCCTCGCCCGCGCGGCGGCCCGTGTTCGTGACCGTCACGCTCACCTCGGCGCGTCCGGCCGGGCCGATCTGCTGCGGCGAGATTTTAAGGTCGGAGTAGGCGAACGTCGTGTAGGAGAGCCCGTGGCCGAAGGGGAAGAGCGGCTCCTTGCTCGTGTAGAGGTAGCCGCGCTTCGCCGTCGGCTTGTGGTTGTAATAGATCGGCAGTTGCCCGACCGTGCGCGGGAAGCTGACGGGGAGTTTGCCGGAAGGGTTGTAGTCGCCGAAGAGCACGTCGGCCACGCCCGTCCCCGTCTCCTCGCCGAGATAGAAGCCTTCGAGGATGGCCGGGACGTTCTCGGCGACATAGTTAATCGAAAGCGGCCCCGAGTTGATGAGCACGGCGACCACAGGCTTGCCCGCCCCGAGCACGGCGCGGACGAGGTCGTTCTGCCGCCCGGGCAGGTCGAGCGTGTCGCGGTCGCCGAGGTGGTTGTCGGCCCAGCCCTCCTTGTTCGTATCCTCGTTGCCGCCGATGACGAGGACGACCGCGTCGGCAGCTTTAGCAACGTTCACCGCCTCCGCAATCAGCCGCTCGTCCTCCGCCGGGTCGGAAGGCGTCGAGGTGTCGGCCCACCAGTCGCCGCCCTCCTTCGTGATGTTCACGCCGCGCGCGTAGGTAACGTTGACCGAGCTGCCGAGCTTCGTCTTCAAGCCCTGCAACACGCTCACGCCGGGCGCAGGGTTCGGGTCGCTGTAGCCACCGAGGTGCGCGCGGTCGGCGTTCGGCCCGATGACGGCGAGCGTCTTCAGCCTCGTACGGTCGAGCGGCAGAAGGTTCCCGTCGTTCTTCAACAAAGTAATGGAGCGGCGTGCGGCGTCCGCCGCGCGCCCGCGGTGCGCGCGCGAGTCGGTCACGCGCGCGGCGCGCTCAGGGTCAACGTAAGGGTTCTCGAAGAGCCCGAGCAGGAACTTAGCTTTGAGATTGCGCGCGACGGCCCTGTCAACGGCCGCCTCCGAGACTTTGCCGTCTCTGACGAGTTGCACGAGCGTCTGGAAGCAATCGGGGTCGGGCACCTCCGCGTCCACGCCCGCCTCGATGGCGAACCGCGCGGCCTCGGCCTTGTCGTTCGCGACGCGGTGGAGGCTGACGAGCTGCGGGATGCCGTAGTAGTCCGAGACGACGAGCCCGTCGAAGCCCCACTCCTCGCGGAGCACCTTCCCCAAAAGCCAACGGTTCGCGTGCGAAGGCACGCCGTCGATCTCGTTGTACGAGGCCATCACGCTCAACACGCCGGCCTCCTTCACCGCCGCCTCGAAGCTCGGCAGGAAGTATTCCCTTAAAACTCTCTCCGAGACGTTGACGGGCGCGATGTTCGTCCCGCCCTCGGGCTGGCCGTGCGCGGCGAAGTGCTTGGCGGTGGCGATGACGTGCGCGTCGTCCACGCCCGGCCCCGGCCCCTGTATGGCCTTGATGACGGCGACGCCCATGCGCGAGACGAGGTAAGGGTCTTCGCCGTAGGTCTCTTCGGTGCGACCCCAGCGCGGCTCGCGCGCGAGGTCGAGGTTCGGGCCGAGGACGAAGTGGCTCCCGCGCGCGCGCGTCTCCAGCGCGGCGGCGGTGAAGACTTTCGTCACCAGCTCCGTGTCCCAACTCGAAGCGAGCGCGATGGGCGTGGGGAAGTGCGTCGCCTTCTGCGCCATCAGGCCGTGCAGAATCTCGTCGTGGAAGATGGCGGGGATGCCGAGTCGCGTGTTCTCGACGAGCCACTTCTGTAAGGCGTTGGCGAAGCGCGCGGCCTCGCGCGGGTCTTTGCGCTCGCGCTGGCGCGCGATCTGCCCGATGCCGTTCTTCATCGAGAGGGCCGCGGCCGCGGGCGAGAAGTCGCCGCGGTTGGTGGAGAAGCCCGCGTTCGGCCCCGTCTCCGGCCGCTCCCCCCAAAGGCAGACGAGCTGCGCCACCTTCTCTTCGAGCGTCATGCGCGCGAGCAGATCGGCGACGCGCCGCTCGACCGGCAGGCGAGGGTTCTTGTAGTCGGGCGGCGCGCCCTGCGAGCGCGTGCGCGGCGCGAACACGACGGATGTGACGACGAGCGCCGCGCAGAGCAGGGCCGCACCGCGACACGCCTCGCGCGAGACGAAAGAAGCCGAGCTTCTCATCGGAATCATTCTCCCTCCGAACAGTTTGATAAGAGCGTCGGGTTAAGACAAGGGAAAAGTTCGAGGGGGCAACAATATGAGCAGTAACAAGCGCACTTCTGCCCCTTCGCTTCTCATTTAAAACATTAGGAAGGCGAATATACCATTACTTTCGCCCGGGTATACGCAAAAGTTAAGCGTTCCGATTACGGCGAAAAAATTCACCACAGAGACACGGCTTGGAGCAATAAGTCTCTAAGCCGTGTCTCTGTGGTGAATGATTTAAAAACTACCTACGGGCTGTGCGGCGACGTGGCGCAGCCAATGTGAATAACGCTCGTCGCGGCCGGAGGTCGCGTCGAAGAAGGTTCGCTGAATCCTTTCCGTGACCGGCCCGCGCCGCCCTTCACCTATCAACATCCCGTCAACCTCTGTGACGGGCGTCACCTCGACGGCCGTCCCCGTGAAGAAGACTTCGTCGGCCGCGCGCAGGTCTTCGGGCGTGAGCGCGCCGGTCTCGACCTCGAAGCCTAAGCCGCGCGCGAGCTGTATGACGGCGTCGCGCGTGATGCCGAGCAGGATCGGATGGCGCTCGTCGTTCGTGCGGAGCCGCCCGTCCTTCACCACGAAGAGGTTCTCGCCCGACCCTTCGGCGATGCGCCCTTCAACGTCGAGCAGCAGCGCCTCGGCGAAGCCGCGGCTCGCCGCGTCGCGCGCCGCGAGCATCGAGTTGAGGTACTGCCCGCAAGCCTTCGCCGTCGTCGGCATCATCCTTGAGTCGAACTTCAGCCACGGCGAGACCGTCACCCTCACGCCCTCGTCCTGCCCGCCCGCGCCGAGGTACGCCCCCCACGGCCAAGCCATGATGGCGACCTCGACGGGGCAGCCGCGCGGGTTCACGCCCAGACTGCGGCTCCCGTAGAAGCAGATCGGCCGCACGTAGCAGCTGCGGAACTCGTTGCGCGCGACCGTCTCGCAGACCGCCTCGTCCAACTCCTCGCGCGTGTAGGGAATCTCCATCCCGTACACGCCGGCCGAGTAGTAGAGCCGTTCGAGGTGCGCGTCCAGGCGGAAGAGCGCCGGGCCGCCCTCGGTCTCGTAACAGCGCACGCCCTCGAAGACGCCGCTCCCGTAGTGCAGCCCGTGCGCGGAGACGTGCACCGTCGCCTCGTCCCAACGCACGCACCGCCCGTTCATCCAGACCCACTTCGCGGAATCAAAACTCATCTTCACACCCTCATTAAGAATTTGAGATTTCAAATTTCAAATTGCTTCCGGCGCCTCCGTGTCGAAACCTTCTTCCGTTACCGGCGCCACCCATTCGGAAGACGGCGGCTCGGCGCCGTCCTTCAGAAGCTTGTACTCGACCGCGTCCACGAGCGCGCGCCAGCTCGCCTCGACGATGTTCGAGGAGACGCCGACCGTGCCCCACTGCGCGGCGCTGTCGCCCGACGTGATGAGCACGCGCACGAGGCTCGCCGTGCCCGACAGAGTCCCGCGCCGCACGCGCACCTTATAATCGACCAGACGCACCTCCGCGAGCGCCGGGTAGAACTTTTCGAGCGCGCGCCGCAAAGCCTGGTCGAGCGCGTTCACCGGCCCCGTCCCGCGCGACACCGTGTGCTCCTCGTGCCCGCCGACGCGGACGCGCACGGTCGCCTCGCTCAAAGGCATCTCCGAACCGTGGTGCTCGTCGATGACGCGGAAGCCGAGCAGCTCGAAGAAGGACTTGTGCGTGCCGTCCAGGCGTCGCACCAATAACTCGAAGCTCGCCTCGGCCGCCTCGAACTCGTAGCCGTTGTGTTCGAGCCGCTTCAGCTCTTCGAGCACGCGCCGCTCCTCCGGCAGGTCGAGCCCAAGCTCGCGCGCCTTGGCTTGCAGGTTCGAGCGGCCCGAGAGGTCTGAGACGAGCACGCGCCGGCGGTTGCCGACCGACTCGGGCGGGACGTGCTCGTACGTGCGCGACTCGCGCTCGACGGCCGAGACGTGGACGCCGCCCTTGTGCGCGAAGGCCGAGTCGCCGACGAACGGCGCGGAGGGCGCGAGCGCGAGGTTGGCGATCTCCGACACGAACCGCGCCGTCTCGCGCAAACGCGGCAGGCGCGCGCGCCCCACGTTCGTCGCGCGCCCGCGGGTCAGCGCCAGGGTGGGTTTGCTCGAGCACCGGTTCGCGTTG
>CAXTSK010000030.1:10814-19220 GCA_964246655.1 uncultured Pyrinomonadaceae bacterium | reverse complement strand
CCCGCCGCGAGCGCGCCGTCGAGGTTGACGTTGATGGAGGCGCTGCCGTCCACGCCGGTCGTGACGGTCGTCGAGCCGAACGGGCGCGCGCCCTCGCCGAAGCCCTGCGCGTCGCAGGCCGTGTTCGAGTAGAGGTCGATGCGGAACACCGTGTTCCCGGCGCTGTTGAGTATCCCTTCGACGTGCGTCGAGCCGCCCGCGGCGGAGATGTTCGTGAGCACGGGGAAGTTCTGCAACTTGTTCGCGCCGGTGTCCGGGTCAAACCGGTCGTTGGGCTGCACCGCGCCGTCGTCGCCCAGGTCGATGCCGAGCCGCACGTTCGAAAAGATCGAGTTGCCGCGGACGAGGTTGTTGGTTGCAAAGGCGTTGCCGACGCCGACGCCCGTGTTGTTGAAGGCGATGAGGTTGCCCGCGCCCGGCTCGTCGCCGCCGATCTGATTGTTGCTGCCGCTGGGGAAGGTGCGGATGCCCGTCGCGCTGTTGCCGGAGATGACGTTGCCGTCGCCGGTCTGCGCGCCACCGATGGAGGCGTTCAGCCCGTTGACCTCGACGCCTGTGAAGTTGCCGAGCGCGGTCGTGCCCGAGGCGTCTGTGCCGATGTAGTTACCCCGGATGACGTTCTGCGGGTCGGTGCCCGTGTTGATGAAGCCGGTGCTGATGTTGATGCCCGTGCCCTGACCCGAGATGACGTTGCGCGCGGCGGGGACGGAGCCGCCGATGATTGTGTTGCGCCCTTGCAGGTTGATGCCGGTGCTGTTGCCGAGCGCGACCGTGCCGGTCACGTCGGTGCCGATGAAGTTGCCCTGGATGATCGTGCCCGGCGCGTTCGTCGAGATGCCGGCGGTGCCGTTGCCCGAGATGATGTTGCGCGCGCCGTCTTCGGTGCCGCCGATGACGTTGTTGGCGGACAGGTCGGACGAGGAGTTGATCTCGATGCCGCGAAAGCCGTTCTGGACGGCGGAGGTGCCGGCCGGGTTCGTCCCGATGAAGTTGCCCTTGACGAGGTTGCGCGCGCCGTTGATCGAGACGCCGGTGGAGGAGTTGCCCGAGATGACGTTGCGCGCCGCGACCGAGGTGCCGCCGATGCGGTTGTTCGACCCGTTGACGGAGACGCCAACGCGGTTGTTGTTGGGAGGCGTGCCGAGGCCCGCGGCGTTGACGCCGAGGTAGCAGCCCTCGACCACGTTGTTGTCGCTTTCGAGCGCGACACCACTGCCGCCGAAGAGGTAGACGGCGAGGCCGCGCACGACGCTGTTGCCGCCCGTCAGGCGCAGGCCGCTGCCGCTGCCTGTGCCCGCCAACTCGACGACGGGCGCGCCCGAGTAGCCGGGCTGCGTGGTCGCGTCGATCTCGACGGGGCCGGTCAAGTCGGGGAGCGAGGCCAGGAGCATGATGGTCTTCACGCCCGAGCCGGGGATGTTGAAAGTGATGCGGTCGCGGCCCGGTATCGCGTTGGCGTCGGCGACGGCCTGGCGGAGCGAGCCCGCGCCGTGGTTGTTCGTGTTGGTGACGACGAGGTCTTGCCGCACGGCCGTGAAGTCCGCGACGGCGTTTGCGGCCAGCGCGTTGAAGGTCTGCGCGGGCGGCGACTATACGTTGACGCCCGCGGGCACGCTGAACGAGTAGTTGCCGTTGGCGTCCGTGGTCGCGAAGTCGGTCTGCGAGCTCGTGAGTTTGACGTTGGCGCCGGAGACGGCCGCGCCGGACGCCTCCCTGATGTGGCCGCTGACGGTCAGGAAGTTAGAGGCCGAGGGCGTCGCGCTGAAGTTGACGGTCTGGTTCGCGCTCAGGTTGTTGAAGGTCTGGCTCGGCGGCGTGTAAGTGAAGCCGGTCTTCGTCGCGCTGACGGTGTAGTTGCCGCCGGGGCGGAGGTTGACGAAGGAGTACGTGCCGTCGGCGCCGGTGGTCACGGCCCGCAGCTCGTCGCCGGTCAGCACGACGCGGACGCCGGCTTGCGGCGTCGCGCCGTTGGTGACGGTGCCGCCGACGGTGAACGACTCGACGAGCTTCGCGATGAAGGCTTCGTCGCCGCCGCGGTTGATGGTCTGGAAGGAGTCCGGCGTCACGGGGAAGTTGTCCGCGCGCGTCATGCCGACGACGTAGGCGTTGCCCGAGGCGTCGGCCGCGACGCCGTAGGCCGTGTCGAATAAGTCGAAGTTGACGCCGTGGCCGCCGAGATAGGTCGAGTAGACGAAGGACGAGCCCGAAGCGCTGAGCTTCGTGACGAAGGCGTCGATGCCGCCGCCGCTGACCGTGTCCGTGAAGCCGAAGACGACGGAGGCGGTGCTGACGGCGAGCTGATGGATACGCAAAGGCGGGCCGCCCGTCGGCTGCCACGTAGCCCCGCCGTCGGTGCTCTTGTAGACGTAGGCGCCGCTGCCCGGCACCGGCGTCGAGAACGAGAGGTAGAGCGTGCCCGGGTTCTGCGGGTCGTAGGCGATGTTGCTGGGCAACACCGTGTTAAAGCTCAGAGTCCAACTGGCGCCGCCGTCAACAGACTTGTAGAGGCCGCTGGTGGTCACCGCGTAGACCGTCGCGGGGCTCGTCGGGGCGACGGCGACTTTGAACGTCTGTGCGCCGGGCGGCAAAGTCGTGTCGGCGAGCGACCAGCCGCCGCCGCCGTTCGTGGTCTTGTAGAGCCGCGCGAACGAGCCGCCGATGGCGTAGATGTTCGAAGGGTTCGTCGGGTCGATGGCGAGGCTGCTGATCTCTGTGCCGCCGGGGATGCCGGCGCTCGCGGAACTCCAGGTGGTGCCGCCGTTCGTGCTCTTGTAGATGCTGAAGTCGCCGAGGTAGATCGTACTCGTCGTCGCCGGGTCGATGGCGACGGGCTTCGAGCTGCTGAAGAAGAGGTTGCCGTTCGAAGGCGACCAGGTCGCGCCGCCGTCGGTGCTCTTGTAAATCCCCGGCCCGGGGAACTTGGTCAGGTACATGACGGAGGTGTTCTGCGGGTCGATGGCGAGCCGCTCAAGGCAGCAGGTGTAACCCGTGCCGTGCGGCGCCCAAGTGCGGCCCTCGTCCGTGCTGCGGAAGAGCACGCTCGAAGTGACGGCGTAGACCTTCGTCGGCGTCTGCGGGTCTACGACGAGCTGGGTGATGTCGCGGCCCGTCAGTCCCGTGTTGCGGTTGTCCCAGTTCGCGCCGCCGTCGGTGGTGCGGAAGATGCGGCTGTTGTTAACCAACGTGTCGGCCGTGACGTTGAAGTCGATGGACTCGGTCATGCCGACGACGATGGCGGCGCCGTCCGGCGCGAGGGCGATGCCGCGCCCTTCCTCGCTGCCGGTGCCGCCGATGTAGGTCGAGTAGACGAGCCCCGTCCCCGACGGGTTCAGCTTCGTCGCGAAGGCGTCGCCGAAGAAGCTGCCGCCCATGTACTTCGGCTGCGCGGCGTTGAGCACGGGGAAGTTGTTCGACTCGGTCATGCCGGTGACGTACGCGTTGCCGCCGGGGTCGGCCGCCACGCCGTACCCGGTCTCGTCGCCGGTGCCGCCGAGGTAGGTCGAGTAGACAAGGGAAGAGCCCGACGAATCGAACTTGGCGACGAAGGCGTCGCCGTCGCCGGAGTTCGGGCCAGGGCTGGCGTTCGTCGTCTGGAACGCGCCGGCCGTCACGGGGAAGTTGTTCGAGCTGGTCTGGCCGACGACGTAGGCGTTGCCGGACGCGTCAACGGCGACGCCGCGCGCGCTGTCGGTGCCGCCGCCGCCGAGGTAGGTCGAGTAGATGATCGAGCCGCCGGACGCGTCGAGCTTGGTGACGTAGGCGTCCGAGTTGCCCGCGGCGAACGTGGCCTGCCGCGCGTTGACGACGGGGAAGTCGGTCGAGGTGGTCGAGCCGACGACGTGCGCCTCGCCCGAAGAGTTGACGGCGATGCCGAAGCCACCTTCGCTGCCGCTCCCGCCGAGCAGCGTCGAGTAGACGAGCGCGTCGCCCGCGGGGCTGAGCTTGGTGACGAAGGCTTCACTCTCGTTGCTGATAAAGCTCACTATCAGGTCAACGCCGGCCAGGACGTTCGAGGCCGGCCCGCTTGCGAGCGCGACGATGCGCGGCGTGTTGAGGCTGCCGTAGACACGCGACCAGTTGCCGCCGCCGTCGGTCGTCTTGAAGATGCCGGTGCCGCGCGTGCCCGCGTAGAGCGTCGAGGGCGAGCCCGCGTCGCGCGCGATGACGTTGACCATGAGGTTGGTCAGCCCCGTGTTGACGGGGCTCCAGTTGTCCCCGCCGTTCGTCGTCTTGAAGACGCCGTCGCCGGAGGTCGCCGCGTAGATGGTCGAAGGGTTGATCGGGTCGATGACGAGCGAGGTAACGGTCGTGTTCGTGAGCCCCGTGTTCTTCTGCGTCCAGTTCGTGCCGCCGTTGGTGGTCTTGAAAACGCCGCTTGCGTCGGTCGCGGCGTAGACGGTCGAGGTGTTCGCGGGGTCGATGGCGATTGAGGAGACGCCGAAGACGTTGACGCCGTTGTTGACGAGCGCCCAACTCGTACCGCCGTTCGTGCTCTTGAAGACGCCGCCGTTCGTCCCCGCGTAGACGGTCAGAGTGTTCGCGGGGTCGATGGCGAGCGATCGGATGGAGCCGCCCGGCATGCCCGCGTTGGCCTGCGCCCAGGACGTGCCGCCGTCCGTGCTCTTCATGACGGCGGAGAAGCCCGCGTTGTTCGCGGCGTAGAGGACGGAAGGGTTCTGCGGATCGACGGCTATCGCCGGAGAGGCGGAGAAGCCCGCGTTGAGGCCCGTCCAGGTCGCGCCGCCGTCGGTGCTCTTGTACACGCCGGAGCCGCCCAAGGTGCCCGCGTAGACGACGGCGTTGTTGGTCGGGTCGATGGCAAGGGAGTAGACGGAGCGGCTTCCCATCCCGGCCGTGCTCGGCGCCCAGTTGCCGCCCGCGTTCGTGCTCTTGAGCACGCCGGCGGTGTTGCGGACGGCGTTGGCGGTGGTCGGGAAGTTGATCGAAGTCGTCCCGCCGGTGACGTAGGCGCTGCCCGAGGCGTCAACGGCGATGCCGTAGCCCGTGTCGTCCGCGGCCCCGCCGATGACGGTGGAGTAGACGAGTGCGGTGCCGCCGGGGTTGAGCTTGGTGACGAACGCTTGGGTGGAGGCGTTGTCCGTGACGAGCGTCTGGCCCGTTGTGGGAAAGGCCGCGGAGGCGGTCGTGCCGGTGACGTACGCGTTGCCGGAAGAATCGACCGCGACGCCGTAGCCGGACTCGCCGCCCGGGAGGCTGAGGTTTGGGGCGCCGAGGTAAGAGGCGTAAGAGATGACGGGGTCGATGACGAGCGCGCGCGTGCGGTCGTACGCGCCGACCTCGAAGGAGGCCGCGTTGCGACCCTTGACGGCGTAGCGGCCTTCGACCTCGCGGCGCGTGCCGTCCGCGTTCGTCTGGTAGACGAAGGGCTTGCGCATACGGACTGCGCCGCCCGCGAGTTCGAGCAAGAGGTCGCCGCCCTCTTCGACGCGCGCCTGCTCGGCGCCTTCGAAGCGAAGTCTGATGGCGCGCGGGTCGGCGCCGGGCTCGACGCGGAAGTCGTATTCGAGCTGGCGCTGGTTGCCGTAGTAGACGAGATCGATGCCCCTGTAGACGTTACTGTATTGAACCTGCTTGTAGACGGGGACGTTGGTGCGCCACCGCGCGGGGTCGTTGCCGATGAAGTAGTTGAGCTTCCCGGGCTGCTCGTCGAGCCCGGCGGCCTCCGGCGCCATCTCCGCGCCGTCGAGCCTCATCCGCAGAACCCTGTACAACGCGGGCGCGTGCTGCTGCTCGGCGCCGGGCGCGGCCCGCTTGCCCTCTTCGACCTTCTTCGTGCGGTTGCGCAAAACGAAGACCGCCTCGTCGCGCGTGAGGAAGAGGTTGTAGCCGATGCCCCTTGAGACGAAGCGGACGCTCTCGTCAGTCTGGCCCGCGTTGGCCTCGAAGAGGAGCGGCAGTTTGGCGTAGGCCGCGGCCGCCTCGTCGCGAGCGAGCGTGCGGAGGCCGCCGTCTTTCGTCCCGTCGCCTTCCACGCGCGCGGATTTCGCGGCGGGCGAAATGAGGACTCCGAACGCGGTCGCGGCGAGCAGCAGCGCGGCGACGGCGAGGAGGCGCAGACGTGCGGAGGACTTGAAGGGGGAGAAGGGGGGCAAGGCTGTCGGCATCGATATGCTCCGAGAGGTTTGGGGCGTACGCGGGTTGCTGAGAAACAGACTCCGGCCTTTAACTTTGTCGCTGTGTGGGGAGGAGAACTGTCTGGTTTGGAAGTTGACGGGCGAAGAAAGCAAGCTCGCCAGGCGCCGATCTCAAGGCGCTGAATTTTACAGGCACGCGCTCAGAACTTCAAAGCCCGTGCGACAAAAGGTATCGGGCGTTAGACATCCCCTCTGACGAAAGGATACTTTAGTCCCTCCGCCTGCGATGACTTCCGCCGGGCAGGAAATTGTTAATGAATGGCTTAAGCAGGTACGTCGCGAAGCCGATACTTCTCCTTTGAGAGCATGCAGGTTCAACGTACAGATGTCTGACCTCGACAAAGAAGCGGGCGCCGCCTCCGAGGCGCTGGCCGCAGCCGACCCCGCGGCCGCGCTCCGGAACGCCGTGGACCTGTGGGCCGAGCGGAACACGCGCCCCGAGACGCTCGCCCGCGCCGAGAAGCTTAAGGACAAAGTCACGGCCGTCACCTCCTTCTTCGACTTCTCGGGCAGACATCCCGGCGAGGTCAAGCCCGAAGACGTTTCGCGCTGGCGCGCGGCGATGGAGGCACGGGGCTTGAAGCCCGCGACCGTCTACGCGCGCGTCTCTCGCCTCTCGGCCTTCTACCGCTGGCTGATGTCGGACCCGCAGCTCTCACGCTTCATCCGCTCGAACCCGGCGGCGCAGGCGCGCCCGCGCTACCCGCGTCCATACCAGTCCGAGTCCACCAAGGCACTCACGGACGGGGAGATGAACTCCCTGCTCGATGTCGCGAGGCGGCTGGCGGCGTCGGGCTCGGTCGTGGGGAAGAGGGACTACGCGCTGCTGCTCTTCTACTTCCTGACGGGACTTAGAAGGAGCGAGGTCATCGGGCTCAGGGGGAAGGATTTGGAGTTCAAGGACGGCGTGCTCATCATCAAGTACCGGCGCAAGGGCGGGAAGTTCGCGGCGCGCGAGGTCGCGGACCCCGCGGCTTACGAGGCGTTGGGGGATTACCTCGCGGCGGCGGGGAGGGGAAACGTCTTTGGGTCGGAGCGCCCCTTGTGGACGCGCCACGACCGCGCGGGCAGGCCCGGGGCGCCGCTCACGTCGCGCGCCTTCGTCGAGAACCTGAAGGCTTACGCGAAAGAGGCCGGACTCTCGCACATCCACCTGCACCAGACCCGACACACCTATGCGCGCATCGTCGCCGAGGAGACCGGCAGCTTCATCGAGGCGCAGGAGGCGCTCGACCACGAGAACGCGGCGACGACCAGAGTCTACGTCCAACGCATCACCGTGAAGAAGGACAGGCACGGCCGCAAAGTATCCGCCCGCATCAAGTGGGGCGCCCACGACGACGACAAAGAGCCCTGACCGTTCGTCCGCTGCCACCCTCAAGAGATTGCTTCTAATCAGTTGACATTTCGATAACGTGAGACGCCAGGGCTATCTCGCACAGGGCGTCGCGCGTCCGCAGGGCTATTGTCTCTTCGTCTTCGCAGACGTTGGCGAAGAGGCGGAGCGCGGCGGGCCAGTCCGGGCGCAGGTAGAAGCGTTGCATCGCGTCGGGGTCGAGGCCGCGCTCCGCCGCGTACTCGTAGACGAGGCCGCGCGCGACGAACGCGTGGAGGTCGTCAGAGCCGTGGTCGATGCCGTGTACGTACGCGGCCGGGCGGCCGGCCGTCAAAGCCTCCGCGAGGACGCTTGAGTTGCCCGCGAGGACGACATCCGACGCCTTGATGTCTTCAAAGACAGTGCCGCCCGAACTCAGACTCAGCCGCGGCTCGCCGCGTGACGCCACCCAATCTTTCAACCCGCGCCAGAGGTTCTTCGGATGCGGGCGGATGAGGACGCGCGACACGCGCGTGTCCGCGAGAAGACGCTCGACGAGTGCGCGCAGTCGCTCTTCGTTTACGTCCTTGCAGAGGAAGACGCCGACGGCGAGGCGCGCGGTGAGCGGCGCGTCGGGCATGGGGGCGTGATGTTGCCGGCGGCCTTGGACGAGGACGCGCCCCATGCGGCAGCCCTCCTCCTCGTACGTCCGCCGCGCGGCCTCGCAGTGAACGACGGCCAGGTCGTAGGAGAGCGGCGCGACCGGACGGACGGGCATCCCGTGCGTGACGAGGACGACGGGTACGCCGCACCTGCGTGCCGCGAGGTTGAAGGCGATGCCGTGCGGGTTGCTGTGGCTCGACATCAGGGCGAGCCGGAAGCGCCCGCCGCGGAAGAGGGCGAGGTAGCGCGCGTAGTACCCGAGAAGCTCCAAGA
>CAXTSK010000030.1:0-10804 GCA_964246655.1 uncultured Pyrinomonadaceae bacterium | reverse complement strand
CGCCCACCCGCAACCCGCGCCTCACCTTGAAGAACTCGTAACGCCGGTGCAGCCGTCGCGCGAGCTTAAAGGCGCGGCGCGCCGACGCGAGCCGCAGCCCCGCGAGCGCCCGCAGTGCCGCGCCGTCGGGGCGTCGGCGAAACTTCCACTCCGTCCATTCCACGTCGGGAAGCAGTTGAGGCAACGACTCGACCGCGCGCCGCTCGTTGCTGAGACGCGCCACCAGAACAGCTTCCCCTCGACGCTCGCCCGCGCGCACTTCGAGAAACCTCGTCAGGCAGCCGAGCAGGGCCGTCGCGGCCGGGAGCGGTGTTCCGCGCGCGCGCTCCATCAACGCCGAGCCGACCCGCAGGCTCCTGTGCTGCGACATGACGTAGCGCGCGATGCCTTCGACCACTTCCGCCTCGTCGCAACGCAGAAGCCCCCTGACGCCGCGGCCAAGCAACCACCCGCCCGCACTTCTATTATGGTCGCGCGCGCTCACACGGCCTCCCTGAGCGCCGCAAGCAGGTTGAAGATGGTTGACTCGTGGACGCGCGCGCGCGCGGCGCGACCGCAGTTGGCGTTGTGCGGCGCGAGCAGACAATTCTCCGACGCACGGAGCGGACTCTCTTCGGGCAGCGGCTCGACCTCGAACACGTCGAGCGCGGCACCGGCGAGACGGCCTTCGGAGAGCGCGCGTGCGAGCGCCGCCTCTTCAACCACAGGCCCGCGCGAGGTGTTGACGAGGTACGCCGTCGGGCGCATGAGAGCCAGCGCGTCGTCGTCGATGAGGTGAAAGGATGTCGGGTTCAGGTCACAGTGCAGCGTGACGAAGTCGGCTTCTTGAAGCAACGCGTCGAGCGCCGTCATGGTCAGGCCCGTCTCTTCGACAAACGCGCCGGGCACAGGCACGGGGTCTGTCCCTAACACTTTCATCCCGAACGCGCGTGCACGGCGTACCACCGCGCGGCCGATGTTACCGACCCCGACCACGCCGAGCGTGCACTCCCTCAGCGCGACCGTGTCGGGTTTCACCCACAGCCCACGCCTCACCTCCCTGTCCATCCGTTGGAGCCCGCGCGCGAAGCACAGCACGTAGCCGAGCGCCGTGTCGGCCACGGGGTCTGTGAAGGCACCGGGCGTGTTGCAGACGCGGATGCCGAGCCGCGCCGCCGCGCCCGAATCAATCGAGTCGATGCCCGTGCCCCACTTCGAGATGACCTTCAGCCGCGGGGCGCTGCTCAGCACGCGCTCCGTGAACTGGTCGTCGCCGCAGATGGCGCCGTCGATCTCCGCGACGAGCGGAAGCAGCTCCGCTTCGCTCAGTCGCTCGCGTACTTCGGCCGCGAAGACCTCGACGCCCTCGCGCTCCAGGCGCGGGCGGAACTCTTCGAGCGCCGGCAGCATATAGGGCGCGCTGACCAGCACACGCCACTTCATACGAGCCTCCTTTCGCGTCCGTCCGCCTCTTCGTAGAGCCGGACGAGCGGATCGTCTTTCAACCACGACTCGACCAGGCGCAAGTCTTCGGGCGTGTCCACCGCGTGTGTCTCTTCCTCGATCTCGACCAGCCGCACGGGCCGGCCGTGCTCGACTGCGCGCAGCATGTCGATGGACTCCGCGCGCTCAAGCGGCGTCTGCGGGAGGCGCGCGAACTCGCGCAGGAAGTCGCGGCGGAAGGGGATGACGCACACCTGCTTGAAGACCGGCGGGCTCTCGGCCATCGACTCGCGCGCGAAGGCGCCTTCGGGGATGGGCGCGCGCGAGAAGTAGACGGCGTCTCCGCGGACGTTCATGACGACCTTGACGGTATTGCGGTCAACATACTCCTCGTGCTTCGTGATGCGACGCGCGAGGTTCACGCACGACACCGACGCGTCCCCTAAGAGCGGCGCGACGGCGGCGGCGATCATGCGCGGCGTGACCAACGGCTCGTCGCCCTGAATCATCACGACGACCTCGGCCTCGAAGCGCTCGGCGGCCTCGGCGACGCGGTCGCTGGCGCGCTCGTGCGCGGGTGAAGTCATGATGACTTCGCCGCCGAAACGCTCGACCTCCGCGCGTATCTCTTCGTCGCAGGTCGCCACGTAGACCGCGTCGAGCAAATCGCACATCGCCGCGCGGCGCACCACGTGCTCGATCATCGGCCGGCCCAGGAGCGGCGCCAAAGGCTTGCCCGGAAAGCGCGACGAACCCATCCGCGCGGGTACAACAGCGACGACCCTCCGCACGTCATCCTTCAACTCTTCCGTCGGCACCTTCATAAGCGCATTCGCGAGACGGAAGTCAGAAGCAACGGACGCGCCACGCTGAATCCGGCCGTCGCTCGAAGTTTACGCGGGGCGTGGGGCGCGGCCGTCGTGAAAAATTTCAGACACCTGTCAAGCCTCGACTGCACCCCCGCGTTGCACGTCTTCGACCAGCGCGCGCAGAAGCTCGGCCACGCTCCAAGCCTGCGCGACTGCGCCGCGCGGAGCGTGTGGTGCGTCGCCGTCGAAGATTTCCGAGACGTGACCGAGACACGCTTCCTTCAAGTGAACGAGGAGCGGATTAAGCAGGGCTCGCGTGCGCGCGCCCGACTCGGGGCTGCGCCCGTTCACCTTGAGGTAGGCGGTGATGAAAGGCCCGATGAGCCAGGCCCAGACCGCCCCTTGATGATAGACGGCGTCGCGCTCGGCGGGGCCTCCGCCGTAGCGCCCGCTGTACCGCGGGTCTGTGGGCGCGAGGCTCCGCAGGCCGTACGGCGTGAGCAGATCGCGCTCGACCGCTTCGACGACGCGCCGCGCGCGTTCGTCGGAGAGCATCGAGTGACGGAGGCTCACGGCAAAGATTTGATTCGGGCGCAGAGAGGCGTCGCGCGCGTCGCCGTTCACCACGTCGTAGAGACAGCCTGCTTCTTCGTTCCAGAACTGCACGTTGAAGCTAAGGCGCGTGCGCTCGGCCATCGCGGCGAACTTGCGCACGTCGTCGTCGAGCCCGAACCCGCGCGCGAACTCTTCCGACACGCGCAGGGCGTTGTACCAGAGCGCCTGAATCTCGACGGGTTTCCCCCGTCGCGGCGTGATGACGTGGTCGCCGACCTTCGCGTCCATCCAGGTCAACTGCACGCCCTCCTCGCCCGCGGCCAGCAGGCCGTCCGCATCCACGCGGATGCCGTAACGCGTCCCGCGCTCGTGCCAGTCGATGATTTCTCTCAGCACGTCGTAGAGCTTCGCGCGGACGAACTCCGAATCACCCGTGTAGGCGGTGAGCGCGCGCGCGGCTTCGAAGTACCAGAGCGTCGCGTCCACGGTGTTGTACTCGGGCACCTCGTCGCCTTCGGTGAAGCGGTTCGGGAGCATGCCCCGGCTGACGTACCGCGCGAACTCTTCGATGATGCTGCGGGCCACGTCGAAGCGCCGCGTGACGAGGGTGAGGCCGGGCAGCGCGATCATCGTGTCGCGCCCCCAATCGCCGAACCAGTGATAGCCCGCGATGACTGTCTTCTGACTCCCGCGCGCGACGACGTACCGGTCGGCCGCCGCCGTGAGCGCGCGCACCGCCTCGTCGTCCGAAGGCGAAGACTGAAGCACCTCCCCGCGCCGTTCGACTTCGGCGCGTATCAGCTCCTCTGCGCGGGCGGCGTCGCGCCGCTCGGTCGAGGCGATGACGGCGGCATCGCCGCGCGTGCTCAGGTCGAACTTCAACGCGAACGGGCTGAAGAGGTCTTCGGTCGCGTCGAGCCCGCGCGCCTGCTCCTCCGCGTAGATAAAGTTTCGATACCAGCAGCCGCCCGCCTCGACCTCGCCGCCCTCGTGCGCGAAGTGAAGCGCGGGCAGGCCGTCGTAGGGCGCTACCGTCAACGAACCCTCTTCGACGCGGACGCGCGAATCGAGCGCACCGTTCTCGTGCGTCAGCGCGTGGTAGTCGCGGAAGGCTATCAACGGGCGGACTTCCAGCCGCACGTCCGTCTCGCCCGAATCAATCCTTCGCAGCGTGTACCTGACGCAGGTCGTGTTTTCGCCGTGCAGCATCACGACCGACTTCTCAAGCTCGAAGTCTTCGATCAGGTAAGTGAAGACGGGGAACGGGTCGAGCCGGAAGCGATTCATCAACCGATACCCCTGCGGGTGGACGACTCCGGGATACTGGTTGGCCGACAGCTCGTGGCGACGGCCGCCGACGACCAGCGTCTCTTCGAGCTTCGAGAGCAGCGCCGTGCGGCCGACGGGCGGGCGCGTCGCCGCCACGAGCAGGCCGTGGTAGCGCCGCGTGTTCAGCCCCGCCACGGTCGAAGAGGCGAAGCCGCCCAGCCCGTTCGTCTCAAGCCACTCGCGCGCCGTCGCCTCCTTCAGGTCGCGGCAGAACCCTTCGCCGAATTCGATCACAGCGTCACCTCAGCTTAACGATGAACTCGGAACGATGAACGTTGAACTTAAAGACGAGTTGCTTTCAGTTCGACGTTCAACGTTCCTGCTTCCTACTTTCTTACACCTTCCCTCGCTGTAGGGCTACTGCCTTCACGACGCCGTAAATAAGGGCTGGCCGAATTGCCGAGCCGGGCGCATTATTCGTTCGTCTCGGACGGGCACGTGTGTCGCGTCGCGGAATCTTAAAGAAGGTTGGGGCTTAAAGTGATGGACATGGTGAGGTCGCTCTACATCCCGGTTATCCTCGGCACGGCGCGCAAGGGCCGCGCGAGCGAACCGGTCGCGCGCTTCATGCTCGGCGAAGTGTCGAAGCGCGAGGGCGTCGAGACGGAGCTGATCGACATACGCGACCTCGACCTCTCGACGGACGACGAGGGCGAGGCCGTCAAGGACGCGCGCTTCTCCGAGCAGATGAGCCGCGCCGACGCGCTGGTCGTCGTCGTGCCGGAGTACAACCACGGCTACCCGGGTCTTTTGAAGCATGCGCTCGACACGAACCTGAAGGAGTACATCCACAAGGCCGTCGGCCTGTGCGGCGTCTCGGCCGGGAGCTTCGGCGGCACGCGCGTCGTCGAGAATCTTCTGCCCGTGTTGAGGGAGTTGGGGCTTGTGACGATCTTCTGGGACGTGAACTTCTCCGCCGCGCACAAGCTCTTTGACGAGTCGGGCGCGCTGCTCGAACGCTCGTACGTCAGGCGCGCCGACCAGTTTTTGAAAGAGCTGATCTGGATGGCGAAGGTCTTGCGGCACGGCCGCGAGCACGTGTCGCTTGATTAAGGGCGGCGCATAAATTTTTGAGGAGAGACGACGATGCCGGTCGCCCGCGGGGGGTGGGTAAGTCTCCCGCGACCTTTCTTGCATTTAACGGCAAGGCCATCCCCCTCAACAAATTCGCTCACACTGGGCGAATAAGTTTGACACGACGCCGTCTAACTACTATTCTTCCCCGTAGTTTAAAAGGTCTACCGGTCGGAAAGGTTCGGCCGCGTCGTATCAGTAATCGAACCGGCACTCACCTGTTTACCAACTCTCTGTGATTCGAGTTCCGCGCAATTCAACTCATCCGGCAGTTGAATGATCAAGCCCGAGCATATTCCGCGAGGGTTCAAGACCGCCGGTCTGAGATACAGGCTTAACTTTCAAGAAGGAGCTATTCCCCGTGTCACTTCGTCGTCCCCGAGCGAGGCGTGCGCTTATCTACGCCGCGTTGTTCATCCTACCCGTCACACTAATCACCGCTCTCACCCTCCGCACCAACTGGAGGACAGCCGACGACGCCACCGGGAAGGAGCCCGTCGCCGCGGCGCGACAGCCCGAGCCGAAGCCCGCGGCCGCGAGCACGCAACCCGCCGCGGCCGTGCCGGAGACAAAGCACGAGGTCGAGCAGGCTGCGAAGCCCGTTGCCAAGCCGGAGGCCAAGCCTGTGGCTAAGGCGGAGTCGGAGTCTGAGAAGGAGGAAGGGGCGCGGGAGGCTCAACACGCGAAGAAGGGCCGCAAGGGCGTAATCGAGTTCACCAACACACCCGGCCTGAAGAGGGAAGAGGATGAAGAGGAGGCGGAGAGGGAAAGGGAAGGGCGTTCCGCCGACCCGGACCGGCCTCAGCGCAGGACGGCGCGTGTCGCCACCTCGCGCGCCGCGCAGGAGGGTAACCTCGACAGACGTGCCGCGAAGGGGGCTGCTCAGCAACCGGGAGGGGAGGCCGCCCAGGCCGCCGAGAAGGAGGGCAGGGGGAAGCCCGGCCCGCGGGAAGGTCGTCTCCTCAGGGCGAAGCCTTTCAACGGTGACCTCCGCAGTCTCCCGTTCGTCAGGCCAATCAAGCGCGAGCGCCGCGAGCGCCCTGACCCGCCGGCCAACCCGACCATTCGCGAGGGCGCAGCCACCGCTCCCGACACGAAGGCGGTGGCCGAGCAGGCTGAAGCGGTTCCGCCCGTGGCGGCTGCGGCCGCGCCGGCCCCGAGCATCAACTTCGCCGGACTCGACTTCAACAACTGGGGCTCAGGCCACCCGCCCGACACGGTCGGCGACGTAGGGCCGAACCATTACATCCAGTCGATCAACAGCTCGGTCGGCATCTATCGCAAGAGCGACGGCGTCCGCCTGGCCGCCTTCACGCTCGACACCCTGATGAGTCAGGGGAACTTCGGCAACCTCTGCGACACGGACAACTTCGGCGACCCCGTCGTCCTCTACGACACGTTCGAAGACCGCTGGGTCATCACCGACTTCGCCTTCCAGCTCGACGCTGGCCAGAACGTCATCTTCCCGCCGGGCGCCTTCCAGTGCTTCGCCGTCTCGAAGACGGGCGACCCCGTCACGGGCGGCTGGAACTTCTACTCTATCAACACGACGGGCGGCCTCGGCGACTACCCGAAGTTCGGCATCTGGCCCGACGGCCTCTACATGACGACGAGCATATTCGGCTACGCGGCCACCGCCACTTTCCAGAACCCGCGCGCCTACGCCTTCAACAAGGCGCAGATGTACGCGGGCGCCCCGACCGTGCAGGTCGTTTCGTTCAATTTGCCGTCGGACGAATTCACCGTCCTCCCGAGCAACGCGCGGCTCCAGACGGGCACGCCGCCCGCCGGGTCTCCCAACTACTACGTCTCGACGTGGCGGTTCACCAACGCGCTGAGTGTCTACAAGTTCCACGTTGACTGGAATCGCCTCGCGCTCTCCACCTTCACCGGCCCCGATGTCCCCGTCACCCCCACGAGCTGGCCGAACGCCGCCGTCCCCAACGCGCCGTCGCAGGGCGGCAGCAGCCTCGACGTTCTGCAAATCCGCGCGATGATGCAGAACCAGTACACCAACCTCGGCGGCGTCGAGTCGCTCTGGGACACGCACACCGTGCGCAGGGCCAACACGACCGGGTTCGCCGCCCCGCGCTGGTATCAACTGAACGTCACCGGCGGAACGGTGGCCGCCAACTCCGTGCAGGCCACGACCTGGGACCCGGACGGCGCTAACGTCATCCACCGCTTCATGCCGAGCCTCGCGCTTGACCGCGCGGGCGACATGGCCCTCGGCTACAGCACTTCGAGCAGCACGACCAAGCCGGCGATCAAGTACGCGGGGCGGCTCGCGACCGACCCGGTCAATACTTTTAGCCAGACCGAGCAAGTGCTGATCCAGGGCACGGGAACACAGACCACGAACTCAAGGTGGGGCGACTATAGCGCCATGTCGCTCGACCCGGACGGCTGCACCTTCTGGTACACCAACGAGTACTACATTACCGACGGGTCGAATTACCAGACTCGCATCGGCGCGTTCGCCTTCCCGGGTTGCACCCCGGTCGGCGCGGGCGGCACCGTGACCGGCACCGTGACCGACGGCACGAATCCCATCGTCGGCGCGACGGTCGCTCTGGGAGTTCGCACGGCGACGACGGACGCGAGCGGGGTCTACACGTTCACCGGCATCCCGGCCGGCACCTACCCGAGCATCACCGCCAGCGCCCCCGGCTTCAACTCAAGCACGGCGACGAACGTGGTCGTGACCGACGGCGGGACGACGACGCAGAACTTCACGCTGACGGCCGCCCCCGCCAGCGCGTGCTTCACCGACACGACGCAGTCTGACTTCCAGACCGGCGTGGGGACGAATGTTGACGTGACGACCAGCCCCGGCGACATTACCCTTTCGAACGAGCCGCTCGTTGACCAGCAGAACACGGCTGGCACTACGACCGGGACGGGCTTTGGCACTCCCGCCTGGACCGGCCAGACCTTCATTCCGGCGGTCACAGGCACACTCGTTAAAGCGGATGTCCAGCTCTTTTGCAATGGCTGCGGAGCTACTCCCCCCAATCTTACCCTTTCAGTTCGCAACACGAGCGCCGGCCTGCCCACAGGCGCCGATCTCGCCACTACGACGATCCCAGGCTCCGCCTTTGCGAGCGGTGCGACCGTTCTCTTTACGGCCAGCTTTGGCTCGCCGGCAACCCTGACCTCCGGAACGCAATACGCTCTAGTTTTGCGTCCTGTGTCGGTCCCTGCGGGTACTGGCTACTTCTGGATTCGCTCCTCGCCCAGCACCTACCCCAACGGTCAGCGTGTCCTTTCGGCCGACAGCGGCTCGACTTGGTCAGCCGATGCGACCAGGGACTACAACTTCAAGACCTACATGCAGACCGGCTTCGCATCGCCCGGCAACTTCGTCTCTGGCACGAAGGACGCGAACCCCGCGCCCAACTTCGTGACCAACTGGACGACGCTCTCGTGGACGGCGACCGTCCCCGCGAACACGACGCTCAGCTTCCAGGTCGCGGCCAGCAACAACATCAACGGCCCGTTCAACTTCGTCGGCCCCGACGGCACAGCCGCCACCTTCTTCACCACCAGCGGCGCCTCGCTCGCGCAGTTCAAGGGCTTCCGCTACCTGAAGTACAAGGCGGTGATGACGACGACCAACGGCGCCGTTACGCCGACGCTCAACGACGTAACCGTCTGCTTCGTCAACAAGCAGACGCAGACCATCAACTTCGGCCCGCTCGCCAACAAGACGTTCGGCGACCCCGACTTCCAGGTGAGCGCGACAGCCACGTCGGGCCTCCCCGTCAGCTTCTCGGCCTCCGGCAACTGCACGGTGACGGGCGACATGGTTCACATCACCGGCCCCGGCTCATGCACCATCACCGCCTCGCAGGCGGGCAACGGCTCTTTCGAACCGGCGCCGAACGTCCAGCAGACCTTCCTGATCGCCAAGGCTGTGACGACGACCGCGCTCACCTCCAACGTGAACCCCTCGAACACCGGCCAGCAGGTGACGTTCACCGCTACGGTCTCCGAGTCGGTCTCGATCCCTACGGCCGACCCGACCGGCACGGTCGATTTCATCGACGCCTCGAACGGGAACGCGGTCATATGCGACGACGTGTCGCTCAGCGCGGGTCAGGCCCAGTGCCAGACCTCTTCGCTGACGACGGGCACGCACAACATCCAGGCCGTCTACTCGGGTGACGCGAACTTTGCGACCTCGACCGGCTCACTCTCGCAGGGAGTCAACCCGGTGCTTCGCGTCCTCGACGCGAAGGCCGCCGAGCCCTCGGCGGGGACTTCGCAGATGCTCTTCACCGTCGTGCTCTCGGGGCCAGCGCTGGCGGGCGGGGTCACGGTGAACTACGCGACGGCGAACGACACGGGCGGCGCGAGCCCCGCGACGGCCGGGACCGACTACACGGCGGTCACGGCGACGCCGCTCAGCTTCGCGCCGGGCGAGACGGTCAAGGTCGTCTCCGTCCCCGTGCTCCACGACGCCAACGCGGGCGAGTCGGACGAGACCTTCCTGCTCGTGCTCTCAAGCCCGACGGGCGCGACCACCGGGCGCGACACCGCGAAGGGCACCATCACGGAGGTCGAGACGCCCGGCACGCTCGTCATCTCCGAGCTGCGCACGCGCGGCCCGATGGGTGACGGCGACGACTTCGTCGAGCTTTATAACAACGGCAACGCGCCCCTGACCGTGAGCGACCCGTCGGGCGGCTACGGCGTCTACAAGCTCGGCGCGGGCTGCGACGCGGCCCCCGTGCTCGTCGGCACCGTGCCGAACGGCACGGTCATCCCGGCCCGCGGCCACTTCCTGCTCGTCGGCTCCGCTTACGGCCTCGGCTCGTACGCGGCCGGCGACGGCCTGCTGACCTCGGACATCGAGGACGACCGCAGCGTCGCCCTCTTCTCGACGGCCAACGTGTCGGACATCTCTTCGGCCGTCAGGCTCGACGCGGTCGGCTTCGTGCAGACGGGCGGCCCGGCCGCGCCCAGCAGCAAAGCGTCGTCGGCGCTGCAAAAGCTCCGTGGCCGCATCTCGGTGCTCAGCAGCTCGGGCGGCATGTGCGACCTGTTGAAGGAAGGGACGGCGCTGCCGGACGTGACGGGGACGACGAGCCAGCACTCCTTCTTCCGCAAGGAGTGCGACTTCGTGGGCGGCGTGGGCTGCGTCGCGAACGGCAACCCGAAGGACACGGGCGACAACTCCGCGGACTTCACGTTCGCCGACACGGCGGCGGGTTCCGTTGGGGGCGCCACGCCGCGGCTCGGAGCACCCGGGCCGGAGAACATGGCTTCGCCGATCAGGAGAGACACGTCCGGCGTCGCGATGGTTCTGCTCGACGGGACGGCGCAGTCGCAGGCCGCGCCGAACCGCAGCCGCACTTTCGACATGGGCACCAACGCGACCTTCGGCACGCTGGTCATCCGCCGGAGGGTGGTCAACAACACGGGCGCGGACGTGACGAGGCTGCGCTTCCGCATCATCGAGCTGACGACCTACCCGAGCCCCGGCGGCGGGCAGGCCGACCTGCGCGCCCTGAGTTCGGGGTCGGCGAGCGTCGGGTCCGTCAACGACCCGACGACCTGCACGGCGTCGTCGGCCGGGCGGTAGGCGTAATGGCAGGTCGGGCGGTAGACGA
>CAXTSK010000029.1:14710-19570 GCA_964246655.1 uncultured Pyrinomonadaceae bacterium | reverse complement strand
CATCTGCCCGGTCATCTGCTAGACACGGCCGAGAGCCGCCGTCACTGCCCACGCCAAAAGCGCCCGAGCTTCGACGGCGAGAGGAAACGCGCGATGTGGCCGTTCTCGCCGACCGCCCAGGCCGCGTCGCCCTGCGGCGCGACGCTTACGGCGTGGAATCCTCCGGCGCCGAGCTGTCGCCATGTGCGGCCGCCGTCCAAAGAGTAGTCTGACCCCGACGGCCCGACGGCGATGAGCTTGCGGCCTTTAGTCCCCGGCACGTACGCGACGCAAGACCTGTAGCCGCCGGGGCGTGCGTCCGCGCCGAGCGCGCGCCACGTCCGGCCGCCGTCGGAGGTCACGGCGGCATTACCTTCCGAATCCTGCTCCTTCGTGTAGTCACCGCCCACGGCCATGCCCGAGCCGCCGTTCCAGAAGGCGACCGAGAAGACGCCCGCCGCCTTGCCGCTTGCCAGCGGGACGGGGGCGGCCCGCCATGTGCGGCCGGAGTCGTCCGAGCGGAAGATGCGCGCGCCGTTGGGGCCGCCCGTGCCGAACCACGCGTATGTCCCTCCCCTCATCACCGTGACGCAGGTGCCGCTGGCCGCGAACGCGCCTTCGCCTTCGAGCGCGGGCGGCATCCCGGCCGGGTCAATCTCCTTCCACGTCCGCCCGCCGTCCTCCGTCCTGACGACGAGGAAGCGGCCTTCGACGGGGTCGCTCATAGCGATGCCGCGACGCTCATCCCAGAAGGCCATGCAGTCGTAGAAGGCCGCGGCGCGACGGTTCTGGAACTGTAGAGTCCAATTACGGCCGCCGTCGTTCGTCTTGTAAATCCTTGAGCGCTCGCCCTCGCCGATGGCGAGGAGGTAGGCCGTGTCCGCGTCGAAGGCGTCCACATCGCGGAAGTCGAGTTCGGACGCGCCGGGCACCTGCCCCGCCTGCCACGTCCGCCCGCCGTCAACCGTGCGCGTGTACGTGCCCCCGGCGCCGCTTGCCCACGCGACCCTGTCGTTGACGGCGCTCACGTCGCGCAGGCGCACGTTCGTGCCCGAAGTCTGTGCTACCCACTGCGCGCGCGCGCCGGCCGCGCAGATGACGAGAAGCAGCGTGATGAGAGTCGTCTTCTTGAACATCGGTCAGTTTGGCGGACGGCTGTATGATGTCGCTTGACCCGGCCGCGCTGCTACCTTACAACAGAAAGGTGGAGAAACGAACGGGGCGGGAAAGTCTTCCCTCACGCAACTCGAAAGGTCGGAAAAGCATCATAATTCGCAACAATTTACTCTCCCTCAAGAGATTTGCACGGAAAGTCCTGAACCAAACGGTAAAGAGTCGCGTACAGACTCCCGGCTGACATTTTCGGCACCGCGAGTGCCTTTTTATTTGGAGTAATTGACCCGGTTGAAATTAATGAAATATTTCGTTCCCCGAATCCTCCTTGCGTCCCTCTTCGTTTTCGCTTCCGTCACGGCGGCGAGCGCGCAGACTAAGTCGAAGTCCGCGAAGGTCGTGAAGGCTTCGGCCGAGCAGGCCGACCCCGCGACCGACTTGCAGAAGTTCCGCCAGGATTTCATCAAGGCGGCCGAGGAGTACCGCGCGAGCCTCGTCGAACTCTCGAACACCTACGAGACGAACCTCAAGAAGGTGACCGAGAAGCAGGAGCAGTTAAAGAGCCTCTACACGGACGGCCTCATCTCGCGCAAGGAGTACGAGGCGAGCGGGACCGACATCGCCGACGCGCGCGCGAAGGTTGAGGAGATGCGCGCCGAGATCGCCAAGGCCGACGAGACGATTGCCGCGGCGCGCAAGCCCATCGAGACCTACACGTCCGCGCCCCTGATGACCGGACAGACGGAGATCGCCTGGACGACCGGCAACAAGACCATCGACAACCTGATTCGTCTGAACGGCAAGCGCTACGGAGTTGACCCGTACCTCGTCTACTGCGTCATCCGTCAGGAGTCGGGCTTCCGCACGGGCGCGACGAGCGCGGTCGGGGCGATGGGGCTGATGCAGTTGATGCCCGGGACGGCCGCGCGCTACGGTGTGACGAACCCTTACGACCCGGCGCAGTCGATCATGGGCGGCACGCGCTACCTCGCGAACCTGCTGCGACTGTTCGGCGGCCGCGTTGACCTGGCGCTCGCGGGCTACAACGCGGGCGAGGGCGCGGTGATGAAGTACGGCAACAGGGTTCCGCCCTACCGCGAGACGCAGAACTACGTCCGCACCATCGGCACGCGCTACGCGCAGAGCGGCGGCACGGGCGGCGTCACGCTCACCACCAAGACCGAGGCGCGCGGGGCGAATGGCGGCACCAAGTAGTACGAGTTCGTGGAAGAAGGTTTAAGGGATTGGGCGGGGCTTCGGCTCCGCCCTTTTTCGTTTGCTGTAGCGACTTGCGCGCGCTTCGGGTTGGCGTATGATAGAAGCTTCCGGCATGGTTCAAAACATAAACACGTATCGAGAGAGGAATCACTTCCGATGAGAGTGACGCTTAAGGTTTGCGCGCTGTTGACGGCGCTGTGCGTGCTGCTGCCGCCGGTTGTCTTTGGACAGAAGAAGGCCGGGGCGCAGTCGGGCGAGGCGGAGGAGCTGAACGCGAAGGTACGGCGGTTCGCGCCGACGGTCGTCACGGCCGACACATCGCGTCTGTCGGCGGGCGACCGCGCCGCGCTCGCCAAGGTCGTCGAGGCCGCGCGTCTCCTCGACCCGCTCTTCCTGCGTCAGGTGTGGAGCGGCAACGTCGCGCTGCAAAAGAAGCTTGAAGCAGACAAGACGGCGCTCGGCCGCGCGCGCCTGCACTACTTCATGCTCAACGACGGGCCGTGGTCGCAGCTCGACGAGAACATCGCCTTCCTGCCCGGCGTGCCGCAGGAGAAGCCCGCGACGGCCGCGCACTACCCCGACGACATGACCAAGCAGGAGTTCGAGTCGTGGGTCGCGACGCTCCCCGAGTCGGAGAAGCAGAAGGCGACCGGCTTCTTCTACGCCGTCCGGCGCGACTCGGCGGGCAAGCTGAAGCTCGTGCCCTACAGCCAGGAGTACGGCGAGTTCTTGCGTCCGGCCGCGGCGCTTTTGCGCGAGGCCGCGGGGCTGACGACGAACGCGACGCTCAAGAACTTCCTCTCGAAGCGCGCCGACGCTTTTCTCAACGACGATTATTACGAATCGGACGTGGCGTGGATGGACCTGGACGCGCCGATTGACGTGACCATCGGGCCTTACGAGACATATTCCGACGGACTCTTCGGATATAAGGCGGCCTTCGAGGCTTACGTCACGCTGCGCGACGAGGCCGAGACGGCGAAGTTGGAGAAGTTCGGCGGCCTGTTGCAGGACTTGGAGAACAACCTGCCCATCGACGCGAAGTACCGCAACCCGAAGCTCGGCGCGGCCGCGCCCATCCGCGTCGTGAACGTCGTCTACTCTTCGGGCGAGGGGAACTCGGGCGTGCAGACGGCGGCCTTCAACCTGCCGAACGACGAGCGCGTCGTGCACGAGAAGGGCTCGAAGCGCGTCATGCTCAAGAACGTGCAGCAGGCGAAGTTCGACAAGACGCTCATCCCCATCTCGCGCGTCGTGCTCTCGTCAGCCGACCAGTCGAACATCTCGTTCGAAGCCTTCTTCACGCACGTCCTCGCGCACGAGCTGATGCACGGGCTCGGGCCGCACACGATCACCGTGGACGGCCGCGAGACGAGCGTGCGCAAGGAGCTGAAGGACAACTACTCGGCCATCGAAGAGGCGAAGGCCGACATCACGGGCCTATGGGCGATGCAGTACCTCATCGACAAGGGCGTGCTCGAACGCTCGTTCGAGCGGACGCTCTACACGACGTTCCTCGCGAGCGCCTTCCGCTCCGTCCGCTTCGGCATCAAGGAGGCGCACGGGAAGGGCGTCGCGATGCAGTTCAACTACCTGACGGACGAGGGCGCGTTCAAGTACGACCCGGCGACGAAGACGTTCGCGGTCGTGCCCTCGCGCATCAAGGAGGCCGTGCGCAAGCTGACGCACGACCTGCTCACGCTCGAAGCCGAGGGCTCGTACGAAGGCGCGAAGGCGATGCTCGACAAGTACGGCGTCGTCCGCCCCGAGATGCAGGGCGCGCTCGAACGCCTGAAGGACGTGCCCGTGGACATCGAGCCGAGCTACCCGTTCGCTTCGGCGCGCGCCGGCAAGTGAAAACTCAACGTACGAGCGCGCACGGACTCGCGTCCGTTCCTCCTCGTACAATCGGCCGCATCTGTTAACGCATGGGGGGAGTATGAGAAAGACAAGGATAATGTTTCTGTTAGGCGCTCTCTGCCTCGTCGCGGCGTCCGCGGCGTCGGTGGCGGCGCAGTCGAGGCAGTACGTGCAGGGGCAGGTCGTCGGCATCGGCGGGCGGAGGGCAGGGCTCAACCGTTCGTTCTCGCTCACCGTCAACAACTACAGCTCGCCGGACGACGTGCAGCAACTAAACCAGGCTCTGCGCTCGGGCGGGCAGGACGAGCTGATGCGCGTGCTCTCAAAGCTCAACGCCGGCCGCATCTCCATCGGCAACAACGTGGGCGTGACGGCCAACGCCGTCATCGCGACGCCGACCGCGGAGGGCGGGACGAAGCTGACCGTGCTTTACGAGCGCAACGTGAACATCTTCGAGCTGCGCTACGGGGCGCGCTCGGCCGACTACCGTTTCGGCTACGCGGAGATTTTCCTCGACGCGCGCGGGCGGGGACAGGGGACTTTCATCCCCTCGGCGAAGGTCAAGCTTGAGGGCGACAACAACTGGGTCGTCGAGGACTTCGGCGAGTTCCCGGCGCGTCTCATGGGCCTGCGCTCCACCGGCCGCATCGGCACCGCGCGCTGAGGCGTTTTAGAACAACGTCCAAACCT